>JAJRPW010000089.1 GCA_024280585.1 Alphaproteobacteria bacterium | reverse complement strand
TCACATTATGGATGGTTTTATGAATGATTTTAACAGATTCAGGCGCTGGCTCTGTTAATTTTAGTCCGGCACTATCGACCTTAAACTGCACAACCAAACGCCACAGGCGATTTATATATTTATAAGCGCCTTCAATTCCTGCGTCGGACCATTCCAAATCGCGCTCTGGTGGGCTGTCTGACAACATAAACAAACGCGCTGTATCCGCGCCATACGAACCAACTATCAAATCAGGATCAACCACATTTTTCTTGGATTTACTCATTTTTTGCGAACGCCCGATGGTTATTTTTTCACCGGTTTTAATATGTGTCGCACCGCTCTTTGCTATATTCACATCATCTGGAAACACCCATTTCCCCCGCCCGTCCTGATAAGTTTCGTGGCAAACCATGCCTTGTGTCAGCAAACCTTTAAACGGCTCCTTCACGCTCAAATAGCCGCATTTATTCAGCGCCAGCGTAAAAAATCTTGCGTATAATAAATGCAAAACCGCATGTTCAACACCACCAATATACTGATCCACCGGCAGCCAATAATCCGCCGCCTCCTTATCAATTCCGTCTTCAGAATGTGGTGAGCAAAATCTGGCGAAATACCAGGAAGATTCAAAAAACGTATCGAACGTATCCACCTCGCGCAGCGCATCACCCGCACATGACGGGCATTTTGTGTATTTCCAGGTTGGATGGCGCTCTAGCGGATTGCCCACTTTCTCCAAATCCGGATCATCGGGCAAAGTCACCGGCAAATCCGCCTCAGGCACCGCAACTGTTCCACAAGAATCGCAGTGAATAATGGGTATCGGGCAACCCCAATAACGCTGCCTGGAAACACCCCAATCACGCAAACGGAAATTAATAGTGCTTTCACCCTGCTTTTTTTCAACCAGTTTCTTGCAAATTTCCTGCTTGGCCTGATCCACCGACATGCCATCTAAAAATGACGAGTTTATTAATTCTCCATCGCCGGTAAACGCTTCATTTTCCACAGTAAAATCCGCCGCACCCTTAGGGGAAATAACCGTGGTTACAGGCAAATCATATTTACGGGCAAAATCCAAATCACGCTGGTCATGCGCCGGGCAAGCAAAAATCGCTCCCGTCCCATAATCCATCAGCACAAAATTTGCGATATATAACGGCAAATCCGCACCGCCAAATGGATGCACAATCTTCAAGCCAGTGTCCCAACCCTTCTTTTCGGCCTTCTCAATTATTTCCTCAGCCATCCCTAATTTATTACATTCTTCGATGAAATCCCTGGCTACTTCATCACCGCGCCCAACTTCTTCCGCCAGCGGGTGATTAGGCGATATTGCGCAAAATGACGCGCCAAAAATCGTATCCGGCCTTGTCGTATAAACTTCTAATTTTTCTTCCCGCCCTTTAACCTCGAAGAAAATTTTTGCGCCTACAGACTTGCCAATCCAACGTTCCTGCATCAAACGCACCTTATCAGGCCAGTCTGTCAAGCTGGCCAGTGACTGTAATAATTCTTCCGAATAATCCGAAATACGCAAAAACCATTGTTTCAGTTTTCTGCGCTCAACTACTGCGCCCGAACGCCAACCGCGACCATCAATCACCTGTTCATTAGCCAAAACCGTATTATCCACCGGATCCCAATTAACCATCGATTCTTTTTGATAAGCCAAATCTTCTATATAAAAATCCAGAAACATTTTCTGTTCATGCTTATAATATTCAGGCGTGCATGTCGCAATCTCACGCTCCCAATCATATGAAAAACCAATCTTTTTCAGCTGGCTTCTCATATTTTCTATGTTCTGCAAAGTCCATTTTGCCGGATGTGTTTTATTCTCAATTGCCGCATTTTCCGCAGGCAAGCCAAAGCTATCCCACCCCATCGGATGCAACACATTATATCCACAAGATTTTTTATAACGCGCAACCACATCGCCAATCGTATAGTTACGCAAATGTCCCATATGAATTTTGCCAGACGGATAAGGGAACATTTCCAATGTATAGTATTTCTTTTTTGCCGAATTTTCCTGCGCCTTAAAGGCCTCGGAATCATCCCAGAATTTTTGCCATTTTTCCTCGGATTCTCTGAAATGATAATTGGCTATTGGGTTAGAAGTCATTTTTCTAATTGGGGTATGAGTTAATTAGCTTCTTTTTCGATCCGAAGTTCGCGCGCACGCGTTAGAATTTTATTCTCCAATTGACGTGCCATGTCAGCATTTATAGCCGCGTCTTTCCAACCAGATCGTTGATCGCGCACCTGTTTGAAGACAGAAATTTTTACCGAAGTTGCCGTTAAATTTCGGCTCAAAAGCAATACATTCAGTTTAAATCTCTCACCACGCGCATCCGGTGATTCATACCAGTTAGTTAAAATAACCCCGCCAAAAGGATCGGCCGAAGAAAGTGGCATAAACGATAATGTATCCAAAGCAGCACGCCATAAATAGCTGTTAATTCCTATACCGGAATTGCCGCCGGCTTTAGGCTCATCATCATTGGATTTTCTGCCGAATAACACTATCCCGTCACCTGTCAGCCGCCCTCTTTTCTGGGCTTTTTTTGCATCGGGATCAAGTGGATAATCAGCTTCAACATCCAAAGATGAGCAGCCGAAAAACAGCATTGATATAAATATTAAGATGGTGGTTTGTATATATTTTTTCATAATGATAAAATATATAGTAATTTATTGACTAAATGTCACGTATATTTTTATTTTTCTTGCTTTGCATAAAAAAAGGGACGGAAATTATCCGCCCCTTAAATTCGATTTATATGATCTTGGTTAACTAGAAAGTTAAGCCAGTACCAATAATAAATACAGTTCCTTCGTTATCAACAACAGTAGCAGTATCCGCAACATTATCGTCAGTTTCAAAGAAACTAACCTCAACGTAAGGTACAAAACCTGGAGCTAATTGATAATCAGCACCAATTGACAAGTTTGTGAACTCTTTGTCAAGCACACCCGTACCGCCTTGGTTTTCAACAGTACTGTCTAAATAAGTAACAGAAGCTGCGAAAGGACCAAACTCATAAGCCGCACCCAAAGTCCAGTAACCAACCTCTTCATTGCTTGTTGCAGTTTGTCCGAACTCACTGATATCAGCAACAGAACCACCGACAGTAACACCAGCATAAGAAAGATTTACACCAGCTTGATAAGCACTTAAACCATCAAGTGTAGAAGCCGTAGTTCCTTGATTTTCTGCATCACCCCACTCGCCGGTTACAGCAGCCTGGATACCAACATTTTGATATTCACCTTCATAGTTCAAACCAGCATTCCACACATCTTCCAAACCAACAGCATTCGCTGCAGCTGTAGAAGATTTTGAACCACTGAAACCAGACTTGGTGCCTCTTTCATTTTGATCCGGAGTATAACTTACACCAAGTTGTAAACCTTGAATGCGCGGAGAGTAATAGCTGATTTTATTGGCAGTAGCGCGGACTTTATGTATATCACCGGAAGCAAAATCAGAATTAGCCTCGCCAGGAAGACCAACAGCAGTTGGAAGACCAGGAAGAATAAAATACTCATCATTTGGGTTAGGATTGCTGCTTGCAGCTGTTGTGGCAGCACCTAGAGCAACATACTTATAAAAATCACCGGCAATACCGCCTGTAGCGCGAGCAAGATTAGATGCATCAACCTTCAAAGCATTACCAGCATCATATGTTGGACCAACCTCAACACGGCCAAAGCCGCTTTCAACATAAATATAGCCAGATTCAGCATTATTATTAGCGCCGGTTCCGTCATCAGCATTAACATCAGCTTCCAAAACTATATGGGCACCATAACCAAGGCCACTGTCAGTTTTGCCGTCAACATCAATAGTTAAAGCTGTATTAGTTCTGGTATGCAAATCACGCGAATACCTAGAGTCAGTATTAGCACCATCATTCTGAGTTTCGTATAGAGCTTCCTGATCAGCACTTCCTACCTGAAATTCAGCAGAACCACCCAACTTCACAGTTGGGCCGGCTGCATAAGCTGAACTAGCAGCAAGCAAACCAAGAGCTGTAGTAGCTAAAAGAGTTTTTTTCATTTTAATATCCATTTTTTAATTAAAAACCATTAGAATTCTTTTGCCTTGAAAATAGCGAGCCCCCAAAACAATATTATGACCAATATGAATAGATTGACATATTTTGCAATCCATATATAGCAATTTATGTTAATGTGTATTTAATTTACAATGCCGCTATGGCATAAATACAACTAAAATGATTTTGAAGCCCATGATTAAAGATAATATCCACAATGTAAGACAAAAATTGGGGCACGCACAGCTAGTGACCGTTTCTAAATATCGGACAGATTTGGAAATAATTGAAGCCATAGAAGCCGGGCAAAAAATATTCGGTGAGAATAAGATTCAGGAAGTCTTAAGCAAATGGCCTGAGATAAAAAAGAAACACCCTGATATTAAATTACATCTGATTGGCGGTCTGCAAACCAATAAGATCAAGGATGCATTGACAATTTTTGATGTAATAGAAGTTGTGGATCGCAAAAAACTGGCTATAAAATTATTGGCAGAGATGACAAAGCAGGATAAGTATCCTGCTTGCTACATTCAGGTTAATACTGGCAATGAGGTACAAAAATCCGGTATAAATCTGGATGACGCCGATGAATTTATAGATTGGTGCATAGAAAAAG
>JAJRPW010000088.1 GCA_024280585.1 Alphaproteobacteria bacterium | reverse complement strand
TACAAAAAGGAGTCGAATATGGCAGATCCAGGTGGACCTCCAGGAATTAGTTCAGCGATAGCATCAGGCGCGGCATTTGGCGGCAATACAGCAGCAGGAGGCTCATCGCCAGCGGGCAACGCCATGCAGGTCGGCGGTAGTGTTGGCATATTTGGCAATCTCGGCAAAGACCAGGCATTATTTGCCTCAGCCAGCGGTGAAATTTCCGGAACAGGAGATGGAGGAGTAAGTATTCAACAGGCATCTCTTGGTAATTTAGGTTTTAATGCTTTTGGCGATGTTCGTGGAAAAAGCGGTATGGCAGCTGCATTAACGGCCGATTTAGACTTTTCCGCTTTTGGTAGCGGCACCGCCTCAGATGGCGGGGGAGACGCAAGCGGTGGCGATTCAGGATCAGACATCCCATTCCCAACATCTATGGGAGCAGCTCAAGGTGCTATGGATGGCGGCATGTCCGGCGGCATGGAAATGGGTCATGGCTCGGTTTCGCCAAGCGTAGGCGGTAATAATACAGAAATTGGCGGCATGGGACATGCAGCATAGGCGGCTTAGAACCTAACTATAAATTCTGCAAATTCTGCCAGGCTTTATCGTAATGCACCGGGCTTAAAGACAAGGACTTACTTAAGTAAGTCCGCGCCAAATCCTTATCACTGGCCAGACTAGCATAATAACCCAAATTATTATAAGCCGCAGCATCACTCATATTTTTCCTTAAAATCCTCAAAGCCTCGTCCATTTTCCCGGAGACACCATAGGCAAGCGCCAGATTATTCTCTATTTTATTACGCTTAGCATCGCTCATATCAGCTGCATATAGCGATTTTTGTAAAATTTCTATGCCGCCCTCACTATCGCCAGACAAAGCCATCGACAGCCCGATATTATTCAATATAGAGGCCTTATTTCCGCTAATATCCAGCGCCATTTGATAATATTCCAGCGCCTCATCCACATGCCCGGTCAAAGCATATATAACCCCCGCCGCGTTAATAGTACGCCAACGGCTGGCATCTTGCTCAATCACCTTGTTTAAATCAACCGCGGACTTTTCAAATTCACCATCCTGGATATATGAAAGTCCCCGACCCTCCAACGCATATAAAGCATCAGGATCAATTCCCAAAACCACATCATAATAATCACGCGCAAACCGGGTTTGGTTAGTTAACCGCAAGCTTTCCGCATATAAAAATAAATATTCTGTATTTTCAGGACTTTGCTCAACCAGTTTTTTATAGGCCTGAACTGAAGATTGATAATCCCCATTCTGGAATGAATAACGGGCTTTTTCATGCAGGTTATTCTTGTATAGAGCCATGTTATCATTAACACCGCCTCCGCCCGAAGAGCAGGAAAATAAAAAAACCGCTAATATTACAACCAATAATTTTTGCATAGAGCTAGGATACACTATTAATCATCAAAATAAAGCGGATAATCATACTGCTCAGGATCGCTTGCTTTGGACGGGTGAGTTCTGGAAAAAGGCGGGTTATCCGCATCAGGATCATATCTTGGATAAGGATTTATGTATTCACTATCATTATCCCGCGGATAATTACGATAATGAGCAGGCGGAATAATCACCGGCTTGACCGGAATTGGCCTATAAATTCCAGCTTGCGGATAGCCATATTTCGGATAGTAATAATCACTATCATTATCCATAGGATAGAGTCTTTTAGGAGCTTTTTTAAATTGCGAACGCCAATCTTTTGCTAAAGCATCCGAATCATATTGCCGCCCTTTTGCATCCGTCCCTAAATTATCATATTTACCAACCGACTCGCAGGAGGAAACGAGCATAACAACCGCTACGCAGAAAAATAACTTCAACGCTTCCTTAAATATTAACCTGAAACAACCTCTTAACTTCATATTCCTTATTATAGTAAATCCTGTAACCACCTCTATCTCTACTTTTAGATAGTGATCATACCTACTATAAACAACCTCTTTTAAAATATATTTTTATAAAACATTTAACCTTTTAAATTATTACAATAAAACTCTGTAAAACTAATCATCAAAATACATCGGATATTCTTCCGACTTAACCTCAGAAATTTCTTTTTCTTCATTGTTTTGCCGATCATTCGAATCATTTACCGCCGGGTAACGCGTAACACTACCTTCACGATTCTGATAGTAATGTCCTTTACCCGGCACCGCATAATAACCTTGATCCTGAGTATACTTCACATAGCCATAATAATCATTCCAAACATAAATCTCACCATCTTTATCCCCAGATCTTACAGAACCATCATATGCTGAATATTCCTCAGCCTGCACATAGCTTGCAAAAAACACCACCATTAACAGTATTTTTACGATAAATACCTTACCTAACATTTTATTATCCCCCTCAAAACCAGGTGTTATCAGCAAATTCGCTCAAAATGCCTATAATATTTGTAGCAAACGACCTTCCAATTAATAAGTTATTAACAAATGGCCTATTTGTTACATATACATGCTTTAAACAAGGGTATTTAACCGCATAATTATTAACAAACTATTAACAAAAAGCTTTATTTTGTATTTAATCTAATTTTTACTTAAAAAGCGATAAAAATATCACGTTCGTAAGGCGAGCACAAAAATATTAGTAAAAAATTAACAATTTTTATGCTACAATAAGAGGGTAATAAAATTTTTAGGACTTACGCATGACGAGTATTTTTGAATTGTTTTTAGGCAAAAATGTTCTAAAAAGCGCAGTGTACACGAAGTACATGAGTATTTTTAGGTTGTTTTTAACGACAAAACAAACAAAAAGACGACTTCATGCGTAAGTCCTAATTTTATTACCGAACCAGGGAATCAAGGCAAAGTGTATTAAACATACATGAGACGATAATTAAAGAGGAAATACTATAGGAGGTACCTGTGGAAGATTTTGAATTAATGCTTAATGATTACCGCTTAACTACGGCAGAAATATTCTATCATTTGCCAGATCACCCATCGCTATTACAAACTTACCTTTGGCAAGAATATGACAAAAACCCTGACTTCCCAGTTTTGATGAAATTTTTAAATTTCTGGGAAAGAAAACTTGATGGCAAGCTCCATTCAGTACAGGTTGAGTCTTGTAAAATTATAAAACCATCCGATATCATCCACACAAATAATGAAATTTATTTGAATTAGATTCCTTTTTGCTATACCCATTATGCGAAAATCTCACTAAGGGAATATTATATGCATATAATGAACGTAATGTTTAGCAGAAATCTGGGTGGAATCGAACAGGCTTTGGTTGATTATTGCGAGGCGATAAAAGGCCAGGGACACCAAGTCACCGCAATTATTTATCCAAAAGCGGCCATAAAAACCAAATTAATGGATCTAAAAATTAATATCATCGAGGTAAAAAACCTCGGCTCCTGGGATTTTATGGCAAAAAATTACTTAGCAAAAATTATCAGACAAACAAACCCAGACGCCATTATAACCCACGGCAACAGGGCAATTTCATTAGTAAAAAAACCGGCTGGGATAATCCCTGTTATAGGCGTTACCCATAATTACAACATAAAACACCTGATCGGCCTGAATGAAATTTTTGCCACCACGACAGATTTAAAAGAAAAAGTTATCGAAGCCGGACAGGATGAATCCAAAATACACTTAATTCCCAATATGATTAGAATTCCTACCGAATTACCCGCGATCAAAGACTATCATAACCCAGTAACTATCGGAACTATGGGTCGATTCGTTAAAAAAAAGGGTTTTGACGTTTTTATCCGCGCCATTTCCCGGTTAAATAACGTAAAAGCCATCATAGGTGGTAGTGGCGACGAAGAAAACAGTCTTAGACAACTCAGCAGCTCACTTGGATTAGACGATATTATAGAATTTACAGGATGGGTTGATAATAAGCAGGAATTTTTTGATAAGATTGATATCTTCTGCCTGCCATCACATCACGAACCGTTCGGCATTATATTACTTGAAGCTTTTATCAGTGCATGCCCGGTTATAACAACAGCATCAGAAGGCCCGTCAGAAATTGCCACAGATGGAAAAGACGCAATTATAACAGCACTAAACGATAATGAAGCCATGACAAAAGCCATAGAAGACTTAATTAATAATCCGGAAAAATCGCGTGAACTAGCAGAAAATGCAATAAAAACCGCGCAAACATACGAAATCAGCAATGTGGGCCAAAGAATTTGTGCTGCTCTATAGCAAAGCAAGGCGAAAGATAGTGGAATTATATAGCATCCCACATGATAGGCTTTCCGTCTTCATCTTCAGCCATATTGCCGTCATCATACTGCGCCGCGATATATTTACCATGACCTACGTGAGTACCAATATATAAAACCGGCTTAACGCTTTTATTATTATAGAACTTTCCATGTGCGGCTTTGGCGCGGTTGGCCGGATTATTTTTAGACTTACCCATTTTACTACCTTTACTGAATTTAAAT
>JAJRPW010000087.1 GCA_024280585.1 Alphaproteobacteria bacterium | reverse complement strand
AGATGGTTAAATATTTCTGGTTTAGGTGTAGGTGGCCCTTATAATTTGGGTCAAGAGTCTGGTTTAGGAAATTGTTTTAGAAGCCGTTTTCCTGGAGAGGCAAATAGTACGAATATAACAGATTCCGAACAGATGTCGGAGGCGTATGGTCTTTGTTTTCCTAGAAGAGAAGGTTTAGACGGTGGTGCGTCTTTTTTAGAAAGAGATAAATCTGACTTAAGAGATTGTTTATGGAGAGAGTCAGGTGATATATCTAGATTAGCTTCATTATGCGGCGGTTCAACAGGGGCGAGTCACAGTCAGATTGTTGGCTTAGTAGATGAAATAGCAGAAGAAATAGCAGGATCACCAGGGAGTGGCTATGATAAAATGCGAAGATGGTCTGACTATATTCTCGGTTGTTATGGTAGAAGTGTAACATTGTTTAAGCAATATTCGGGTGCTATTTTTGGTGATTGCCCACCAACACCTGCGCCACCAACGAATGAGCCTACGCCTTTGCCGCCGACAAGCAATCCAACGCCTTGGCCAGCAACATTATCTCCGACTGGAATTCCTACATATGTGCCAACTCCAGTTTCGACATTATCTCCGACTACAGGTGTTTTTGCATATATGCCAACGCTAGTTCCGACGGGCGAACCAACGCCTTGGCCGACTTTGTCGCCGACTCCTTCTCCTACAGATGCGATAGCTTTTGGAAGTGCAACTAATACAGCATCTTTAGGCCATAACCAGGCAATTGGTATTACTGCCGGCGTTTTTCTTGCTGTAGCGTCCGGTCTTGGTTTAGGATTCGCTTGCTTTTTGAGTGGAAAATCGCCTTCTGCTGAGGAAAATTCTGTTAGAAAACTCGAGGAGGGGAGGGGCAGTCAGTATGGCGCTAGGCGTCGTCGCTCGCATGCTAAAGGTTCCAATTCCGTTATAAAACTCGAAGAAGGTGAGGGCGGTCAGTATGGTGCTAGGAGGCGCCGCTCGTATGTTTCAGAGGTTCCAATACCGCAAGTAAGAGATGAAGGCGGTTATGTTGCTGCTTTGCCTGAGTCTGAAAAAAATTATGCATCTGCTGCTCGTAGCGCTGTTGAAGGCCTGGGCGGACGCTAACTAATGAGAAAGAATTATACTAAAAAACGTACCAGATGGCCGATAAGCCGGGTTCTGTCGAAGGGCAACTATTCATCTGGGACTTATATTGCTACAAGCCTCGTGCGACCTACCCGGACGACAATGCGAAAAAACATTATACGCCATCCCTATTTGGTCTTGCTCCCGGTGGGGTTTACCTATGCCGCATGATGTCACCATATGCGCGGTGCGCTCTTACCACACCTTTTCACCCTTACCAAGCTTGCGCCGGGCGGTTATTTTCTGTGGCACTTTCCCTGGGATCACTCCCGGTGGACGTTATCCACCACCGTTTTTCCGTGGAGCCCGGACTTTCCTCTATCCTTTTGCAAGAACAGCAGTTGCCTAGCCATCTGGAACGGATATATATGTACTATTTTAAGATAAATTGCAAGGGCAGGTTTTTTGAAATAGATTTATACGAAATATTTCTATATGGTTCATGATCCTGTGTAATCTATTCTGAGAAAGCGTATGCTAAGTAAGGCGGCTTTAGTAAAGAAGGTGAAATCTTATGATCCGGATGTTGATGTAAAACAGCTGGAATTTGCCTGCGATTTTTCAAAAGAGGCGCATGGAACGCAAAAACGTGCGTCTGGCGATCCATATTATTACCATCCGTTGGAAGTGGCTTTTATACTCGCCGATATTAAGCTTGATGTTGGTTCAATCATAACTGCGCTACTTCATGATACGGTTGAAGATACCGATGTAACCACCCAGGATATAGAGGAAAAATTTGGCAAAGAAGTTGCCGCATTAGTCGATGGGGTAACAAAATTAGCGAAGATTGATTATCAGCCTGAACATACAAGACAAGCGGAGAATTTCCGTAAATTACTGGTGGCAATGTCGGAGGATATCCGGGTTTTATTGGTGAAGCTGGCGGATCGTTTGCATAATATGCGGACATTGCATTTTATTAAATCACCGGAAAAAAGAACGCGGATTGCCCATGAAACTATGGAGATTTATGGGCCGTTGGCGGAGCGAATCGGCATCCAGCAATTTAAGACGGAAATGCAGGATCTGGCTTTCGCCGAGATGAATCCTGAGGCTCGTGAATCGATAATGAGCCGGATGGAATATCTTAGAAATAGCGGCAATGTCGTCGTGGATTCGATAGTTGAGGAGATCCAGAAAACCCTGACGGAATCCGCGCCTAACATAAAATGTGAAATTCATGGCAGGGAAAAAACGCCTTGTTCGATTTGGCGTAAGATGGAGCGTAAAAACATTAGTTTTGAGCAGCTATCGGACATTATTGCATTCAGAATTATTACAGATTCGACTGAGGATTGTTATCGGGTTTTGGGAGTGATTCACTCGAAATATAAAGCAATTCCAGAGAATTTCAGGGATTATATAAGCACGCCGAAAGCTAATGGTTACCGGTCATTGCACACGGTTGTGATGGGGCCAGAGCAACGTTTTATTGAGGTTCAGATCCGCACTCGCGAAATGCATGATATTGCAGAACTTGGTGTGGCGGCACACTGGTCTTATAAACAAGAAAGGGAGTATAATACAGACGGTAAGCAGTATAAATGGGTGCGCGAACTTCTGTATATTCTGGAGCATACTGCCGACCCGGAAGAATTTTTGGAAAATACCAAGCTGGAAATGTATTATGACCAGGTTTTTTGCTTTACACCGCGTGGAGAACTGATTGTTTTGCCCAAGGGCGCAACTCCGGTGGATTTTGCCTATGAAGTGCATTCAAAAATCGGAAATCATTGTTCGGGAGCGAAGGTTAACGGCCGAATTGTCCCGCTTAGGACGCAGTTGGAAAATGGCGATCAGGTTGATATTATAACGTCAAAAACGCAAGTGCCATCGCCGGCCTGGGAGAATTTTGTTATTACCGGTAAGGCGAAAAGCGAGATAAAACGTTACGTTCGAGCGCAAAAACGTGATGAATATATCAAGCTTGGGCAGTCAATGCTCGTGAAAGCCCTGGCGGATGAGGGTATAAAGAAGAAAATTACGGATAGTTTTTTGAAGCCTATATTGAAGAATTTGGGCAAGAAAACCAATGAGGATCTTTTTTCATCAATTGGCGAAGGGGCAATTACTACAAAAGAGGTTTTGAAGGCGCTATTTCCCAATAAAAAATTCTCAAAAAAACGCAGAAACCCTTTGTCTTTATGGAATTTTAACAAGGAAAAAAGGAATAAAAGTGAAGCGCTGCCGATTAAAGGTCTGGTGCCGGGAATGGCGGTCTATTTCGCTGAATGCTGCCATCCAATTCCAGGGGATAGCATTGTTGGTGTCGTCACAACCGGTAAGGGAATGACTATACATACCAGTGATTGTGAGACTTTAAGCAATTTTTCCAGCACACCCGAACGGCTGGTTGATGTTTCCTGGGGCAAAACCAGCGGTGATGAGGGGTATATAGGCCGGATCAAGGTGGTGCTCATGCATCAATCAGGCAGCTTGGCGGCGTTGGCTAATGTTGTCGCGAAGGATAAAGGGAATATTAGTAACTTAAAGATTACGGACAGGTCGCCGGATTTCTTTGAATTAATCGTGGATGTTGGCGTGCGCGGGGCGAAGCATTTAAGCGATATTATCACGTCTTTGCGGTCTAATTCGCATATTCAGTCAGTGGCCAGAGTTAAATAGGGCGGGGGTTTTATGAGATATATTTACGTATTATTATTGGTTATTCTGAGCTACTCGGCGGTTTATGCGGCGGAATATGACAAGGATTTAAATGAAGTTGCCGCCACTGATATGAAAGGGTGGGCTTATGATGACATAGTCATCAATGCTTTGAAGAAAAGTAACGAAAAAAATGCGGATATTTCAATTACTGACCGTAAAATCCTGGATAATAAATGGCAGGGTGAGAAGCGTAAAAACAAACAGTCGCTGATTAATAGCGTCATGGGGAATGAGCTGTCGGAGTATTTAAAAGAGATTCATAAAGACGGCGAGGGGATTTATACGGAGATTATTGTCATAGATATGTTCGGCATAAATGTTGGACAAAGCCGGATTAGCGGCAATTATTGGCAAGGACAGCAAGATAAATGGGTGAAGACATATAAAGACCGGTCGTATGCAAATTACATTGGTGACTTGCATTTTGATGATAATACCGAGCTTTTTCAGGTGGAACTTAGCTTTATGATTATCATTGAAGATGAGCCGATTGGTGTTGTTTATGCCGGAATTGATGTCGAGCAAATCGAAGATTGGAGGAGGCGAAAAGAGGAAGCTTTTTAGAATTTGTATAATTTTTCTTGCAATTACTTAATTTTTAAACTATATGCATAGTTAAAATTACGAATATAGGAATGAAAATATGACTACTAATGTTTTTGGTGCCTATGAAATGCGCCAAACTAATAAGTTTATAAAATACGTTGCAGAGAAGGATGAAGGTGTTTTGTTTGCAGATGTTGAACAAGACTTTCATGGAGTACTAGCTAATCACAAGGATCACAAGCCGTTTTTTCAAGCATTGATGTGCGCATGTGTTGTTACGGGTAAGGTTAGTGTTGTTGATTTTTTGCTAGGAAAGGGCGTTGATCGAAAAATTGAAGATGATGCTGGCAATAATCTGGTGCATTTGGCTCTTTTGTCTTTCGATCGCCTTGCTACGAAAGAGATGATAACTGTTTTGCATAGTCATGATGTTGATATAAATGTGGTTAACCGGGCTGGGCAAACTCCACTTAATTTTGCAAAATCAAGGGGTTATATGGATGTGGCTAGAGAGTTGCATTTGTGTGGCGGTGTTGATGAGGTGGCTCGAGCTCGCCATAGAAATTTAGGATTTGCTGATACTTCTTATCCAGGGGGCAGGGTAGCGGGCGATAAGAGAAGTCATGCTTATATGGCTGCGTTGCAGGAAGAAAGTGAAGGTTTGAAAGAGTGGTATAATGCTGGAGGATTAAGTGACGTGGAAAGTGGCGATGAAGATATGGGGGTATCAGATGATGGGGAATATTCAGGGCAGTCAGAAGAAGACTTTTTGTTGCCAACACCACCGCCAACACCACCGCCGATTCTGGGCCAAGCCGGGGAGTGTTTTACCCCACCAAACTCTCTGCGAAGTCTTTCGCGTCAAAGGGTCGTAAGTCCTGAATCGATTCGCCTATCCCGATCGCGTGAATTGGTAAAGTGAACTGTTTAGCCAGGCTAACAACGCCGCCGCCTTTTGCCGTCCCATCGAGTTTTGTGATGATAATTCCGTCGAGATTGACCATCTCACCGAATGTTTTGACCTGGCTATTGGCGTTTTGACCGGTTGTTGCATCAAGGACTATAATGCTGTTATGCGGGGCTGATTCGTCAATTTTCTTGATAACCCGGACGATTTTTGTCAATTGTTCCATCAGGTTTTTCTTGTTTTGCAGGCGACCGGCGGTGTCAACCAGCAGAACATCGATATTTTCCTCCCGCGCTTTTTGATAGGCTTCATAAGCCACACTTGCTGGATCCGCCTCTATTTCTCCTTTAATAATCAGGCAATCAGCTCTTTTTGACCAAACTTCAAGCTGTTCGACTGCGGCTGCGCGGAATGTGTCACAAGCAGCAAACATCACGCTTTTTCCATCGGCTTTAAAATTGCTGGCGAGCTTACCGATAGTTGTGGTTTTGCCGGTACCATTAACGCCACACATTAGAATCACTTGCGGTTTATGCTCACCTGTTATTTCCAGTGGTTTTGCCACAGGTTCCAGTATTTCAATGATGGATTTGCACAAAATTTCTTTGATTTCTTCAGGGGAAATTTCCTTGTCATATTTAGTTTTTGCAAGGGTGGATGTGATTGTTGTCGCGGTTTCAACGCCAAAATCAGCCGATATAAGCAAGTCTTCAAGCCCTTCCAGCGTTTCATCATCAAGCGTGCGCCGGACAAAAATATCCTTTATCCCCTCATTTAATTTTGAGGAGCTTTTATTCAGGCCGGTTTTGAGTTTTGCAATCCAACCGTCTTTTTTAGGTTTATCGGACTTTTTAACGGTATCTTTTTTATTCTTGTTTTCCTTGCTAAAACCAAACATACACGCCATTTTCATAAAAATTTAAATCATTATATCTTATACATTTAATTTTTTATATTTGGAACAATTATTTGCCTTTGTTGTATTTTTGTGATATAAGCGTGTGTTTAATAAATTGGTGCAGTGAATGAGTAAGCAAAAATATAAAGTCAGAACCAAGACGAAAGTTTGGGCAAATGGTAGAACCGAGATCGTAGATTCCTATAGAATCGATAAGGTCGATAGGATCATTGTTCCAGAGGATTTACAGGGTATTTATGCCCCTGGGGAAAAATGTTTTATTGTAACGATGCGTTTATATTTTCGTGAGCAGGATAGTAACAAAATAAACATTGCCCCGATCATGAAGGCCATAAGAGAGGTTCCTGGCCTTGCATTTTATCATCGTGAAGTGGATTTTTTTGCTAAAGATAGCGAGGGTAGGCCTTATTTGCCGGTATACATAGCCGCAAAGCACATGGAAGGGGTTGTTGCAGAGAAAATTACCGATGAGCTGATTGAAGAATCTATAAAAGTGGTTAAAAAATTAGGCGATAAAAAGCTTCTTACTGACAGAGGAAGGAGGCCAGGCGGAACAGTTGTGAGTTTAAAGGATAATATTTTAAAAGGAGTCCATAAGATATTATTGACTGCAGGAGAAAGAGCTGAATTTGAAAATAAACTGCCGGAAGAGAGGTATTATTATGATGGATATGATGCGTTCTTAAATTTTGACTGGGAAAATACGGAAGAGTTACGGAGGTTAACGGAGGAGGTGCAAAGATCCCAAGAGCTACAAATTCTAGGATCAATCAGAGGGCTCTTTGAAGATTCAGAATCCGAAGAGGAAAAGCCTAATAATATAGCTAGCGAAGATCCATTGCTAAGCGACAGAACCTCTAATCGTTCAGGTGATCCTGGATCGCCACCGACTTCGGATAGGGATACTGTCTTAGGCAAAAATTTGTTAAGAACAAGAGGTGGTGCTTTTCTCGAAAAATATGCGCCTGATGGACCGCAAACTGCGCGAGGCAGAATAGAAACCGTGCGAAATAGATCATCAACCTGTGTAATTCATCCAGGAGGTAACCGCTGATCTACTGCGGGTAAACCTCAAATCCTCATTTTTTGCTTTTGTTGCATTTTTGTGATACAATTGATGTTTATCAATGTATTAAGAGGCCTAATCAATGTCAAAAGAAAATAATGGAATAATTAGAGAAATTTATTTTCCGGACGAAGAACAAGGTGACTATAACCCAAAAAGCAGCCATTCTACTGTTGAGATGAGGTTGTTCCTAAATGATCAGTATTTTAAAAAAGGTGATGATATTGGTGATGATATGATGTCTTTGGTTATAGAGCGTTTCACAACTGCTATTGACGGCGAATTTTACCATGGAAAAGAAGGCTTGGTCTTTGAGAATTCGACTGCTGAACTATGTTTGCCGATATATATAGCCAGTGAATATAAAAAAGGAATGGATCCGAATGCTATTATAAGCGATTTAATGGAAAAAACCGGTAAAATTCTGGATGCATTGCTTGAACTGGATGGAACCGTTGGAGGTGAACTTCTTACAGGTGATGCCAGGAGTACGATTTCCAAATCCGGAGAAATTAGAGGAAGGCTCACAGAGCAGTTAGAATCTGAACTTAAAGAGGCATTTAAAGGCGGTGAAGAGGCTTTGTTGACCATTAGGGAAAGAAAGTTATTGAATAGCCCCGCAATTGAGGAAAAAGCTATTGAGAAAGAGCCGCTGACGGAGAAACAAAGAAAGAAATTTAACAAAGAATTTCCGGAGAAAGATTTTTATTATGCGGATCCTAGGGAAGCTTTTGGTGATTTTGATTATGATCCAGGTTCGGAACAATTAAGCAGTGATTCATCTGTAAGATCAGGGAGTGACCCTGCATCAGCATCAAGTTCGAGAACCAAAACTCCTGAGCCTAAAGCAAGATCAAATAGTTTTACAGAGCAAGAAGTGAAAAGGCGTGAGCAGGCTAAGAAGCTTGGTAAGTCTGACCTTGAAGAGGGGAAAAACCGCTAGATTATTACGGGTAAACCTCAAAAGCCAGTGTGCAATCTGGATCACTATTGGATATTTTGTAAATTGAGCTTGCAGTTACAACACAGTCTTGGGCGTCGGATCCGTCGCCGTCCTGGCCTCGGACAGAGCCTGTAGTTGCGACTGAATCATCAATTTTTGCATCGATTTCCATTGCATCATTGGCTGTGAATAAGCCGTTTACTACCACTGCGCTGCCGCCGACTGCAATTGGAGTGCCTAGAACCAGCGCGTTATTTTCCGTAAATCCATGAGTTCCATATTCCAGAAAAAACCCGCCTTTGCTTTTGGACAGAGGAACGTCTATTTCCACTTGCGCGGCTCCTGTGGTCTCATTTCCCAGGTATGCGCCATCGGTCATTCCGGCGAATGATAGATGCTGCCAGGCGCGATAGCCCTCATAAATGGAACCAATTTTGAATTCAATCTTCCCGTCATTATCACCTGCATCAGTATTGCCCGCCCCCCAATAATCTTCCGCTAAATCAAAATCGCCAGGGTATTGACTATATTTGGTATAAAAACTGTTCAAAGATACCGTGTGGGTTGAGTTCTCGGAAATGATTGCACGCAACTTGGCCTTATCAATCAAGTTTTTTCCCTTGAGCATTGCACCCATTAAAACCCCGATGACTATTATAACAATAGACATTTCTGTGAGTGAAAAAGCGGAGTTATTTTTACGAAAAATGTTTTTTATCATTGCCTTGGAACTCATTATGGGTTTAACTGTTTTTGCTTTCCATTTCTATTAGGCGTTCGAAGTGAATGCAAATAGAAAGTATTATATAAGTTTTTAAAACAGGTGGTTGCTATGTTCAAGAAACAAATTATTTTTCTTTTATTCTCTTTGTTGCCGTTATCGTCTTTTGCCAAGGAAGAGCGCTCTATTTTTACGGTAGAACGCATTAATGACGGGGCTGGGTTGGTGGTGGAAGATCATATGGTAATAAAGTTGGCGGGTCTTATTATCCCTAAAAAATATGAAGAGCAGGCTATTAAATATTTGGAAGAGGAGTGTCTGGGAAATGAGATAGACTTGGCATATGGAAGAATTGATATGAGTCGTTTTGGTGAGGTTGTTGCTTATGTAAATGCAGAAGATGGCGAGCTTATTCAGGGTAAGCTATTGAAAAAAGGCTATGCAGCAGCTTATCCCGATATTGGTAGTAAATTTTCGGATCGTTTGTTTAAGGCTGAAAGTGTAGCTATTAAAGCTGGTTTGGGGATGTGGAGCGAAGGTGAAAAGCAAATAGTTACTCCAGAGCAGGCGCAGGTTGGGATTAGGGATCATTTAAATAATTTTACCGTCGTTGAAGGGAGAGTGTTGAGTGTTACAGATACAAAAAAGAGAGTGTATATAAATTTTGGTGAGGATTGGAGAACTGATTTTACGGCTGCTGTCAGAAAACCGGATCTTAAAGATTTTAAAAATATTGATCTCACCAGTCTAAAAGGAAAGAATGTTAGGTTACGAGGGTGGGTGGAGTCGCGCAATGGCCCTATGATTCGGATGATTAGTTCGGAGCAGATAAAAATAGTGGAGGAAGATAATTGAAAATAACTGCGTTGGTTTTGGCCTTGTTTTTGCTAGCTTCGTGCGGGGTTAAGGGCGATTTATATCTTCCTAAGGTAGAAGAGCTGGGTTGAAATTACTAAATAATCTGTTGAATATAAAAATATTTTCCGCTATAAAACCGCATGGAAAAAATTCTTATAGTTGATTTTGGATCGCAGGTAACGCAGCTAATCGCCAGACGTGTTCGTGAGCTGAATGTTTATTGTGAAATTCATCCATACAGTAAGGTAAATCAGGAATTATTGGCAGAATTTCAGCCAAAAGCGGTTATATTATCGGGTGGCCCCTCATCAGTCATAGATGGTTTTTCGCCAAGAATTGATCTGGAATTATTTGAGTTTGGTGTGCCGGTGTTGGGCATTTGTTATGGCCAGCAGTTAATGTGTGAGTTGCTGGGTGGAAAAGTTTCTGATTCTAGCGATAGAGAGTTCGGCCGCGCCTTTGTTGAAATTGATAAGGAATCGCCTTTATTTAAGAATATTTGGAAAAAGGGTGAAAAATACCAGGTTTGGATGAGCCATGGTGACCGGGTTGAAAATTTGCCGGATGGTTTTGAGGTTATTGCAAAATCTGACGGTGCGCCATTTGCTGCTGTTGCAAACGAAGCTAAGAAATTTTACGCGGTGCAGTTTCATCCGGAAGTGACTCATACACCAGATGGGGCCGGGCTTATTGGCAATTTTGTCAAAAAGATTGCGGGCTGCGCTGGAGGTTGGGATATGTCATCTTTTTTAGATGAAGAAGTCCAGAAAATACGCGAGATTGTTGGTGATAAAAAAGTTATTTGCGGCGTGAGTGGCGGGGTTGATTCATCGGTGGTTGCTGCATTAATTCATAAAGCAATCGGCGATCAATTAACATGTATTTTTGTCGATCTTGGTTTACTTAGGGAGAATGAGCGCGAGGAAGTCGAAGCTAGATTTGAAGAAAAATTTCATATTCCAATTCAGGTGGTTGATGCGTCGGGGCGTTTTTTATCCCTAATTGATGGTGTAACTGATCCGGAGCAGAAACGAAAAATTATAGGCAAAACCTTTATCGATGTGTTCGAGGAGGAGGCGGGTAAGATAGATGGTGCGGAGTTTTTAGCGCAAGGCACTTTATACCCGGATGTTATCGAGTCGGTTTCTGTGCATGGTGATGCGGCGGTTACCATTAAATCGCATCATAATGTTGGCGGGCTCCCTGACCGTATGAACTTAAAATTGTTAGAGCCGGTGCGCGAATTATTCAAGGATGAAGTCCGTAAATTAGGGCTTGAGCTTGGTATGGATGAGGATTTAATCAAGCGCCATCCATTCCCGGGGCCTGGCCTTGCGATTCGTATTCCTGGTGAAATTACCCATGAAAAGCTGGATATTTTACGCAAAGCTGACACTATATATATAGACGAAATTCGGAAAGCTGGTCTGTATGATGAAATTTGGCAGGCATTTGCAGTGTTGCTTCCGGTTAAAACCGTTGGTGTTATGGGCGATGCGCGGACTTATGAATATGTCTGCGCGCTACGTGCGGTTACTTCAACGGATGGTATGACCGCCGATTTTTATAATTTTTCACATGAATTTCTTGGTAATGTAAGCACTCGCATTATCAATTCGGTGCGTGGCATAAACCGTGTTGTTTATGACATTACCTCAAAGCCGCCCGGAACTATTGAGTGGGAATAATAGCACATATAACCATGAAAAAACCTGTGGATAACTATATATAGTGTTTGGCGACTGTTTAGGCTTTGCTATTATCTATAAGTTGGTGTATGAAGTCGTTATTCAACTGGAATTGACTGGCAAATGAAACTAAAACTAACGATCTTATTGTTAATCTCTTTTCTTGCTTCGGGCTGCACAAGCCTTGAGCAATTGCAGAGATTGAATTTGCCGTCTGTGGAGGTGGATTTTAGCACCGCTTTGGCGCGGGAATATAGAGATTTTTCACAGTCTGAAGAGAATCAATATGATTGGTACGATTCGGGTTATTTTGCACGAAAAGGCTTAAGAGCTGCGCGCGGAATCGCAACACCACCAGAGGCTTTGGAGCGTTGGGACTTGCCGAAAGAAGAGGTGAGCACTTTGCGTTGGGCGCGTAATAGATTAGTGTCTATATTAACTGATGGGGTTAAGAGTAAATATCCAAGAAAGGCTGCAAAAGCACAGTTTTTATTTGATTGTTGGGTTGAGCAGCAAGAAGAAAACTGGCAAAAAGAAGACATAAATAATTGCCGCATGGATTTTTTAATGGAAATGGCGGAGTTGGAGCATCATTTATTCCCTAAGCCAAAAATTACCAAGAAAAACCTGATATTGCCCGATCCGAGTCGATATAAAAAAACGATGAGTAAAAAGCCGGTGGTCGCTAAGCCTAAAGCAGTGTCTTTTAAAGAAAATTATCTGGTTTATTTTGATTTCGGTAAATATGATATAAATAAAGAGGCGGAAATTATTATAAAAAAAGCGGTTGGTCGGACGAAGAGCATGAACACATATTTGATTAAGGTTGATGGGCATGCGGATAGAGCCGGCGCTGGGGCTTATAATAAAAAACTATCACAAAGAAGAGCTAGTGCGGTTTCGGCTCGTTTTGAAAAGGGTGGAATAAGCAAAAATTCCATGAAAATTAATGCGTATGGAGAGGGTAGGCCGGCTAAAAATACGAAAGATGGGGTTGGCGAAAAGTTAAATAGGCGGGTTGAAATTATTATAGAAGGGAGCAATTATAGTCGTTCCGAATAATTTCGGTATGATTATTCAAAAGGAAATAGATGAAGGATTAAGCGTACAGAAATTATTTGGAACGACTATAAATAGAGGATTGTCCATAAATTGAGGTGTTTTGGGGTGCTAAGAGCCAAAAAAATATTACTTATTATAATGACGATGGCGGTGCTTTTTGGCTGTCAGACGAGCTTGCAGCGGTTGAGAAATGCCGAGCCTGTTATAAGTGAGTTTCATATATATTTAGCGCGCGAATATCTGGATTTTTCAGAAGCTGAAGCTGAAAACTACGACTGGAAGGATTCTTTTCGTTTTTCGAGAAAAGGGTTGAAAGTTTCACAAGGGATTAATAGCGGTCCGGAAGATTTGTCATTTTGGAGCATTACTTCTGATGTAAAACCTGTTTTAGAGCAGGCAAGATCTTCATTGCTCAAGGTTTTAACCCCAAGGGCTGTGATTGATTATCCTAAAGAGTCGGCGAGAGCGCAGTTTTTGTTTGATTGCTGGGTTGAGCAGCAGGAGGAAAACTGGCAGGATAGCCATATAATATACTGCCGTGAGGAATTTTATTCTGTGATGGATAAATTATCGGGTATAGTCGCGCAAAATATTGAGGAAGAGCGGGCGGCGGTGGCTATGCAAGCGGCGCGTGATGTTGAGTTCGCGCGGCAGGAAGTGTCGACTCATATAAAATCCCGCAGGTCAAAAGGGCCGGCTACTAAGCTAAAGACTGATATTGTTTACTTCAAATTTGATAGTTATTTGTTGAGTGATGCGGGCAAGCGGCAAATTGTTGATGTCGCTGTTAGGTTACAAAAAGTTAGTGATTACAATATCATGCTTAATAGTTATTCAGACAAGCCTGGCGGCGAAAAATATAATATAATGCTGTCTAAAAAACGTGCTATTGTTGTTAAAAAAAACCTTATAAAAGAAGGTGTTGATAGAGAAAAAATTATGATTTTTGCTTTTGGCGAAAATGATCAGAGGGTCGCAACAAAGGGTGATGGAAAGGAAAGGGAAAACCGGGTGACAGAAATTGTTGCAGAATTTTACTAACCCACCTCACGGGCTGTTTGTGTGGGCATGTCATTGCGAGCAATCCAAAGGCGGTAATATTCAGCCTTTGGATTGCTTAGTCACTTTATTTTTTTCTAAAATAAATTTTGGAAAAAAGTAAAGTTCCTCGCAACAACTTATCCCATAAGGCTTTTTTTTAGATAGTGAGTAAGGTGAATTAGTATTTTATTGAATCCTTGTAAAAACATAACGCCTACTTTGAGTTTATTCTCGTATTGTAGTTGCAATTTATGGATGTGCCATATATATTTCTCTAGGCATTAAATCTTTGCATTAGGTAGAAGTAAGAGGGAGATGTGGCAGCTTGTAGTTTTAGTAAAAAAGGCCGGTACCTGCTATTTTTTATAGCGGTTGTGTTTTTGGTTGGCGCTTCTGGGGTTGTCTATGCTGCTCAGGAATTAACTGAAAGGCGTGGTTTATATAAACAAACATCGCTTGAAGAAATGGATTTAATTATTCCATCCATTATTTTTCTGATAGGTTTTTT
>JAJRPW010000086.1 GCA_024280585.1 Alphaproteobacteria bacterium | reverse complement strand
GAGCCGCATATTGGAGCGGTCAAGCTTGGCCTGGAATTTTTTACAGCCAATGGCGTAAACGGAGTTAATGAAATTGCTGCAACAAATTTACCCATCTTCCTGGATTTAAAATTTCACGATATTCCAAATACCGTTGCAAATGCAGTTCGAAGTGCTCTGCGATTAAATGTTAGCATCCTAACGATTCATACGCTTGGCGGTGCGGATATGATGCGTGCGGCAGCAGATGCAGCCAAAGATGAGGCTGCCAAACTTGACAAAAACCCTCCGATTATTGTCGGCGTAACGATTCTTACCAGCATGGATGAGAGTGATTTGAAGCAGATCGGAATTAACGATGCTGTGCAGGATCAGGTCAAAAAACTGGCATTGCTGGCGCAAAAGTCGGGTCTTGATGGAATTGTATGCTCACCGAAAGAAATTGTGCTTGTAAAAGAAACTTGTGGCAAGGATTTTGTGACTATCGTGCCTGGAATCCGTCCTGCGGGCAGTGACAGCGGCGATCAAAAAAGAATAATGACCCCGGCGGAAGCTATCGAGCAGGGTGCAGATTTTCTGGTAATAGGCCGACCGATAACGCAAAGCGATGACCCGGCTGATGCTGCAAAGTCTATTGCCGCGTCATTAAATTAACTATAATGTTTTGGTGGGGGGCTATCTATAATAAACCCTGTTATCCAGCATAAAAGTTACTTTAACATAACGATTGCGGACGTTTTTAGGCTTATTACTCCTGGTATCTCGCGGTTTATTCTTGCCGTAAGCCTTAACATCTATCAGTTCCGGATTAATACCCAAAGATACCAAATAATCCCGTACTATATAGCCCCGTTTCATCGCTAATTTTATATTATAATTATAGGAGCCTACATTATCAGTATGGCCCGAAACGATAACTTTTCTTGGTTTAAATAAGGGAATTTCCTTCGCCACTTTCTTTAAGATGTTTTGCGCAGTAAGCCCTAATTTCACATCATTAAACTTAAAAAATATCAGATTATATTCCGGCAATTTCTTACGCTTTCTTTTTTCCAAAGCCAATTTTTTTAAATAACCCTGTCTTGCCGCCTCAAATTTTTGTTTTTCTATTGCAATAAGGCGTTTGGCCTTACCTGCCTCTCTTTTGTCTATTGCATCCAGAACTTCATTAACAACAGCACTTGCTTTTAGCATCTCTTGCTTACAAAAACCGGAAGTTTTTTTCTTGTTATCCAGAGTTGCGTCTTCAATTTGCTCAATCCAGCAATCCAGCATCACCTGCGCTTTAGCGGAAGCTTCAGGCTCCTCATTTTTTACACCTTTAACGAATGCTGCTTCGAGGAAATATTTTGCCCCCAACACTTCATTAATATGTGAAAGAGGAATTTCCCGCTGATACAACTCTTCAATTCCCGGCTCTATTCCACGCGCTAATGCTCTGGCTTTATTGGCAAAATGTTTTGCATCCTGATAATCACCTTGTTCTTGCTGGGCTTTTGCCAGTCTTAAATAGCCCGCATGCAGCCTTTGCTGAAATATATTATTGCCTATTTTGGCATTTTCTATTTCTGCAAAATCTATTTTAGGTGCACTGGAACAAGCAGTAACTATTAGTAAAAATAAGATTGACCCAATGGTTTTTTTCATGTTTTCGTCATAAAATTGATAGATGGCAGTGCCATTTTTACTATTTTTCAGCGTTTTTTGCAAGAAGTACTTTTGTTTGTGACAAAAGTTTGCTAGACATTGCACAAACGAAAATGGAAAATACTACAATGGAAGTAATATTAGCACAACCCAGAGGTTTTTGCGCGGGTGTTGAACGTGCAATTGATATCGTACAAAAGGCCTTGGATATATATGGCTCACCGATTTATGTGCGTCATGAAATCGTGCATAATAAATATGTGGTTGATGATTTAAAAGCCAAGGGCGTTATATTTGTCGGCGAAATTTCTGATATTCCTGATGGCGGCATAACCATCTTCAGCGCACATGGTGTTTCAGAAAAAATTGAGAATGAGGCTCGCCTTCGCAATCTGCCAACGATAGATGCCACCTGCCCGCTTGTAACCAAGGTTCATAAGGAAGCTATACGCAGTGAAAATAGCGGGAATCAGATTATTTTAATCGGCCATAATGGCCACCCGGAAGTTGAAGGAACATCAGGGCGTGTTAGAAATGATGTGGTGTTAATCGAAAATGCGTCGGAAGTTGCAAGCCTAAAGATAGAAAGCCCCGATAAATTATCATATGTGACGCAAACAACTTTGAGTTTAGATGATACAAAGGAAATAATCGATAAGCTAAAAGAAAAATTTCCGAACATTACAGGCCCTGGAACCAAAGATATATGCTATGCAACCCAAAACCGTCAAAGCGCAGTTAGAAAGCTAGCGGCGATGACTGATATCATTTTGGTAATAGGCGCGGCAAATAGCTCTAATTCCAATCGTCTGCGTGATTTAGCGCAAGATATCGGCACGCCTGCATATTTAATAAACGGCTTTGAGGATATACAAAAATCCTGGTTTAAAAACGTCGAGAAGATCGGCATTACAGCAGGGGCATCCGCACCGGAAATTTTGGTTGAAAAAGTTATAGGTCACTTAAAAAAAATTGCCGATTTAGCCGTATCGACTATGGATGGTACTATTGAGCAGGTAAAATTCAAGCTGCCAAAAGAGGTTTTACCAGAGCAACCTCGTTTATAAATGTTTTTGACAAGGAGGGGCGGGGTGAGGGATTTTGAAATCAAAATATGCCGATAATTCAGCGATTTAAGTTGCTAATTAGCCCCCTCATCCTAACCTTCTCCCCAAAAAGGGAGAAGGAATCAGGTCGTGCATAATTTAAACTGTGTGCAAAAATCCTCATTAGGCCTATTTCATAACTCCACTTCTGCTTCGAACTACTTCGTCACGCCCATGCTCGTATACGTACGCTTACGGTTCTCCGCGTGGGAGTTCCTTGTATTTCTTTGCATAAGCGAGTTATGAAAGAGGTCTATTATGCAGAGGTTACAAAATATAAGCTCCGATGCTGCCACTTCAGGTTGTGAAGCTTGCGATTTTAGAAAAATTTGGTTGTATTCATGATTTTGCCCTGGAAATTTTTTTACTTATGCTTTACACCTCAGGCTGATAAGACTATCCTGATACTCCCCATTTTCCAACAAAAAGGTATTTTTATGAAAGTTTTATTCTCAAATCTTGTTCTACCAAAAGCAAAAATTGTCGTTATCGCAATCAGTGATGCATTGAAATTAGGTGCTATATCCGCCAAGTTGGATGAAAAAACCGGCGGCGCCCTAAAAAAGGCTATAAAAGCCGGCAGTTTTAAAGGCAAGAAAGGCGAAGTTTTATCCGTTATCGCGCCAACAGCAGTTACACAAGACATTATAATTTTAATAGGTATTGGCAAAGAAGACGATATAAACGACCTTGTAGGCCAGTCTGTTGGCGGCAAAATTACCGCAACATTAAACGGCTTAAAAGTAAAATCCGCAGAGATTATCGTTGAAAATACGCCGGAGGATAAAATCCTTGCAGCTAATATTGCCTATGGCGTGTCGTTACGTTCTTATGATTTTAACAAGTATAGAACGAGGCAGAAAAAAGAAGACAAACCAACACTTAACGAAATTGGCGTGCTTGTGAAAAATAGTGATAAGGTAAAAAGCCAGTTTGCCACTTATGAAAAAATTTGTAAAGGCGTGTTTTTGACGCGTGATGTGGTGACAGAGCCTTCAAACGAATTACATCCGGAAAGCTACGCGCAAGTGATTAAAAAAGAGTTTACAGGCGCCGGTCTGTCAGTGAAAATCTTAAATGAAAAACAGCTCACCAAACTTGGAATGGGTGCGCTTCTGGGTGTTGGGCAAGGCTCTATCCGTGAGTCTCACGTTGTTGCGATTGAATATAAAGGTGATAAATCGGATAAAACTACTCCTGTTGCATTCGTTGGCAAAGGCGTTACGTTTGATACTGGCGGAATTTCAATAAAACCATCCGCCGGCATGGAAGAAATGAAATATGATATGGGTGGATCGGCGGTCGTTGTTGGCTTGATGAAGGCGCTGGCCGGCCGTAAAGCAAAAGTTAACGCTGTAGGTATCGTTGGATTGGTTGAAAATATGCCGGGTCATAATGCACAAAGGCCTGGAGATGTGGTTAAATCCATGTCGGGACAAACAATTGAGGTTCTGAACACTGATGCTGAAGGGCGGCTAGTTCTGGCCGATATATTATGGTACGCGCAGGAAAAATATAAGCCAAAAACAGTAGTGAATCTGGCCACCCTAACCGGTGCTATTGTGGTTGCTCTTGGTTCGGAATATGCTGGGATGTTTTCAAATAATGATAAATTATGCGATAGATTGTCTAGTGCCGCCGAGAAAACTGATGAAAAATTATGGCGTTTTCCGCTTAGCGATGCTTATGATAAGCTGATTGATTCACCAATTGCCGATATGCAAAATATCAGCTCAGGTCGCGGCGCAGGCAGTATAACAGCCGCGCAATTTCTGCAAAGATTTATCCAAAAAGGTACGGCATGGGCGCATTTGGATATAGCCGGGGTTACCTGGGCGAAAAAAGATATGGATACCTGCCCGAAAGGAGCAACGGCTTTTGGAGTTCGCTTATTGGACAAATTTGTTGCAGATAATTACGAGAAAT
>JAJRPW010000085.1 GCA_024280585.1 Alphaproteobacteria bacterium | reverse complement strand
TTCTTGAACAAAATTCAGCTTATCGTAGAAATCTGTCGTATTTGTACTATTTGTACTATTTTGCTCTCTACCCATAAAATCACCCTTTCTCATTAATTAAAAATATACTATAGGGCAGCTTATAGCACAACCTCCCCCCCACAAGGGTTTTATGATAAAAACAGGGCAAAATAGTTAGTTATTAATTCACTTCGCAGGAACGGGTATTCACCCGCTTGGAATTTTCATGGTAATTGTGAATAAAAAATGAACAGCCAGAAGGGGTGAATACCTCTTCTGGCGCAGGGTTTTTTCATTTAAAGCCCCTCACCCCAGCCCTCTCCCCAAAAAGGGAGAGGGGGTACTACCGCTTTATCAAAGCAGATGTTTCTACAGAATCCTTGGTGAAATGAAAATCATGAGTTCCTTCTTATCGTCCTCACGAGTATCTTTTCTGAATATCCGCCCGAGAATCGGAACATCACCTAGTACCGGCACTTTGGACATGCCATCGGATTTATCTTGTGTATATATTCCGCCGATCGCAACCGTTGAACCATCCCTGGTAATCAAGTTAGTTATGATTTCACTTTTGGTAATCGGAGGGTTATCTTTAGACGTATCCGCCGTATCTTTATTAACAGCTAATGACATTAAAATATTACCATCACCGACAATCGAAGGAGTCACCGCAAGCCTTAAACCGGCCTCTTTAAACTGGATCTTCGTTCCGTCGGCCGAAGTTGTTTCATATGGTATCTCGCTACCTTGAAATATAATCGCCTCTTGATTATCCAACGTAAAGATTCTTGGGTTGGATATAACTTTCGACAAACCTTCTGCTTCCATTGCAGTAAGCTCAAATTTCAAATCAGGAGCGCTGCCAATACCAAGTAAAAAACCAATTCCGCTCGTTGCACCGGCTATACCAAAATTGGAAATATTTGCGCTATTATCACCGGCTGTAAGCGTATCCGATGCAGTTCCGCCTAATCCAGTAGTTCTGATATTAAAGGTATTCGCGACACCATTATCAATCTGGCTGGCTAAATTCATTCCGATTCTGGTGCCAAGAGCTTTTTCAAAATCGTCGGTAACTTCAACAACGAATGCTTCGATAAATACTTGCTTGGTTCTTGTATCTATTTTTTCTATCAAAGATGCGACAATTTTTATATCATCCGCACGAGCCTTCACAATCAGCTGATTAACCCTTTCGTCAATGGTTATTTGCGGATTTGTATTACGCAAACCTGCGCCGCCGCCAGCAGCGCCCCCAGAGCCCATCAAAACATTCTCTATAATCCCTTTAACCACATCCGGTTTTGTATAAAAAAGCTTGAATATTTCAGTATATAAAGGCTCAGAAGCTCGATCAAGAAGCATAGTTTTTTGCATATCTTCTCGACGTTGTCTCTCAAAATTTTCTAACTTAACAACAGTTGCCTGGCTATGAATTCTTATGATATTCGACTTATTATCCACATGCTTAGCCAAAGTTTTTAACATTAGAACCGAATCCAATGCATTAGGCCATTGAACATCTTGTAGCTTTGCCGTTACATAACCTGAAACCTCATCGGAAACCAGGAAATTTATACCCGTAATTTTCGAAAGCAACTGGGTAAATGTACGGATTTCCATGTTTTCTACATTTAAATCTATCGGAAAAATATTAGTTTCATCGCTGAAAGTTACATAGTCTTTTGCTTCTTCTTTATTGATTAAAGCACGCGACAAAGTCCTTATATCAGATTCCTCAATCTTCGCAGCTTTCGGGCCAAATTTAATAACGTCGTCAGCTCGTTTTTCACTCTCTTTAATAAATTTCTTACTATCAATAAGGCTTTCTTCCTCGATTAATTCACCCTCAAGTGCTTTTTCTTTGCCTATACTGCAATTTGCCAACATAAGCGAAATGGTAAGTAGTAATGTGATTTTAATTGCTTTCATTTTGAATCTCGAATCTGTTGCTTACATTTATAGTTACTAATTTCCCGTTAATATCAACGATCACTCCATCGCTATCTATAACGCCGATAATGCCGCCTTCTATACCCAAAGGATCACCAAGATTGGCGAAATATTCATGTTTAGTTCTTGTTTTTATTACAGCAATTGCATTGGTTGGTGATACAATCAAACCAGTGACTCTATAAGTAGACAGTGGCTTTGAAGTTAACGGATTATTTTTAAGCATCTCGCCGGGAGTTGGTTCCCTAACCTCAACTGCCGCCGGCTTTTCCCAAACAAATGGCGCAAACGGATCTCTATCTGATGGGTCTGATTCCTGTGCAAAAACCACATAAGGAACAGTTAATAATACCAATAAATACAGTGTAATTTTATTTTTCATTTTGACCGCCACTTATAACATTTTGAAATGGTTCTTTATCTATCGCATAAGTTGATAAATTCATTGCAACATATACAACTCCTCGCTCATCCGCTTTGCTTTTAACCTGTACCGTTTCACTATTTATTTTCAGTAGCATTTCAGTAACGGCCAACTCTTCTTTAAAGTTTATATAATCCATATATTTTCCTTTAAGCTCCACATCCACCCTTACTTCTTTAACTTCTGTTTTATTTTTATTTACTTTCACCTCTTTTCCATCAACAATTTTTGCTGGAGGTTTTACTGTCGCAATTTCTTTAATATTAAGTACTACCATGTCATATTTTGTCGCAAGCAGGCTGATTGATTGATAAAGCTCTCCCAAATCCTCGCTATTTCCAAAATGCGACAACTCTTCTACAAAATGTTCTTTTGACTCTGATAATTTGTTTTTCAAATTTTTTATTCTGGCATCCAAAGTCGGGATTTTTTGTTTCATATCCTCTAGCCGGAGCAGTTCTTTGTTTTTTTCATTATTTACAGCTTGCATAGGCCGGTAGACAAACTCTACATAAGCAAAAATCACACCCACCAGAACTATCGTAAAAATTACTAGCGGAATAAACGGTTTTACCTTTGCCATAGGCGATCCAGCAGCAGGAGCGGCCACAGCCGATGTTGAGCCGCCCTTATTTAGCAACCCTTTTACTATATCTCCCATATCCATATTTAGATCTACTGCCATATGAACCCCTATATTTTACCCAAATTTAACGTATCAAACACCAAATTAATATTTATAGACCCTTCCAACACAAAATTCTTGATTGTCGGAGCGCCATACTGCGCCGCACTTTTATCCTTTTTTTCAACGGCCTTCATATTTTTTAAAGCAATTTTATTGAAACTATCACCTTGACTTAAGCGATTAACAAATTCCAGAATATTCTGGTCAGCTATCGAATTGCCTGTAATTTCTATTCTGTTAGGCAGCATAAAATCAATCTGATCTAACCAGACTCCCTCAGGAATTGTTTTTATAATTTGCTTGTAAACAGATAATAATTTGCTCTGGTTTGAAGGGAGACCCTTTTTAATATCATCCAACGAATTAACTTGATTCATTATGATGCTGAGTTTCTGGGCTTTTTTAAGCCTTGTATTATATTCACCTTCAATATGCCCCAAACTTACAATATTCGCGACAATCTCATTACCAAGATTAATCTGTTTCATATGGGATGTGCCTACATTTATCCCGGATATAAGGAACAAAATAACCATCGCAATCAATGAATACATGCCTATTCTTTTACCCATCGAATAGCTGTCTCTGCTCGGCAAAAGGTTAACCCTATCAAGCTCTTGCGCTTCTCGTCCATAATTAAATATATCAACCTTATGCGCTGCCAGCCCTAAAGTTGCTGCCCATGGCCCCAAATTACCTTCTGCGCTAACTTGTTTTGCGAATTTTTCAGGCACCTTGATATGATCACAAAAATTACATTCTGAAATTGAATGAGTAACAAGTGAAGCTGCCTGCTCCACAAATGTCTTAATCAGCGGTGGAACCGACGCATCATCAACATGCAAAGGAGCGCAGGAAGACGCATATATATGCCTTACTTTGCTATCCTGATGAGCATCTTCATAATTTTTCAAATGGTCATTTAACTGTGTTACATAATTTTGGATAAATAGCTTTAATGCTGCATTATCTTGTAAATCACTAACAATTAACGCCTTCTCTTCATCGGAAATAAATATGTCATATTTTTCTATATTATCGCCATCAACAATCATTACATAGTTTTCATCAGAGCCGAATTCCAGGAAGCCCAACGGCCCTTTTAACGCCTCTACTAATTCAGTGTTAGTATTAAATGCATGTTTTAGTGACAAGCATTCCACATCAACAACGACAGGATTTAAGCCAGCTCTTTGTGCAATATCCACATAAAAATAAATATCCGCCAGCTTTGCCGCGACAACAAATACGTCCAGAACTTCACCTTCTGGCTCTGGCGCTTCCGGGATTGTAGTCGCTATCTCCACTGCCTCCAACACCTCAAGCGATTCTGCAACGGGAGTGGCAGTTTCAAAATTCGAAACGGGAGCTGCCGCCTCCACAACTTCCGGCTCGACAGCTTCCGCCATATCCACAACTTCTGTTACAACAACACCTTCAGCGGCAATTGCCTCGCTAGTATCAACTGCCACGGCCTCTTCTATTATCACCGCTTCTTCAATAATAACACCCTCATCTACAACTACAGGCTCCATATCTGCTCTTGTTGCCGCCCGACGGCGTAAAATCTTATAATAAATTGAATACTCACCGACCATTCCGTCAAATTCTATAACGCTTTCCCAGATTCCACCCAAAGCTGCCGCCTGATGGAAGTCCTCTTCATCCATTGCCGGGAGTGTAACCGTTTTTATGATCGCGCTGGAAGACGGGATTGATATGGCCGCATTTTTTGTACTCACCTTATTTTTTGCAAGTAATTCCTTTAAATTTTCGACGTAAAGCTCTGGATTTGTTAATAAATCCATCTTACTAAACTGGCTTTCAATACATGCTGACGCCAGATTATTTAATGTCCAATTGCTATACGAATTTTTCATTTGGCACAGGCGGACATAGTGGGGGGTGATATTCACACCAAGGATTTTTTCATTTTCATAGCTGACCTTACCCATCATATCAGTCAATGGCTGCAGCATTTTATTATAGTCAACTGATTGTTTTTCCTGATTTTCTGGCACATTACCACCCTCAACAGGAGCGCTTTGAGCGCCGCCAGCCATAGAACTAATCTTGTTTTTTAAATCTTCTATACCCATAATAACCTGATCAATTACCTATTGATTAACCCTGAATAATAACGTAAAAATATTAATAATTAGTTAACAACTAATAGTTGCTTTTTTTATGCAAGTTTCAACTTTACGAGCCTGCATGAACTTTTCCCGCCATTAAATTAACCTTGCCGATGTCTTCGATTGGCATTTTTGACAATATTCCTTTAACTTTGAATGAGTTATATGACGTAGAATTACTGGCATACCAGTTCATCTGATTAACTTTTTTCATGCTTTTTAAGGAGACTTTTTCAAACCGATCACCTTCATCCAATAGATCAACAAACTCTATTATGTCCTGATTATCGATCGCTCCGCCGATGATTTCAAACTGATCCGGTGCATTGAACCGCACCTCTTTTAGCCATACCCCATCGCCTATAACCAGGTTTACGTACTCATAAACCGCCCTTAGCGATTCATTGCTGGCATAAACTTCATTTATAACTTTATGTACTTGCTCTAAGCTATTGTTAATCATATCAAGTTCGCCAACTACTTGCTCTTTGGAGTTATATTGCTGTTCGACCAAACTCAAATAACTTATTTGCTCTGATTTTTTGAAATTATCGAGATAAAGATCGACAAAAGAACTTGTCATTGTAACAAAACTAATTGTCGCAACCACCGCCAAACTGGCTGCATAAGCTGATATAGTTGTATTTTTTTCGGCCTTATCATTATTAGATGGTAATAAATTTATGTCCGTTATTGTCGCTTTTGGCTTGTTACCCTCGAATAACTCTATCTTTTTGAATGCCGAACCAATTGCCGCTGTCCAGGATGAAAATGTTTGCTGGGCGCTCGCCGATGAAATCGTAAAATCCTCCGGGATATCCACACAATTGAAAAAATTACACTCCATAACCGAGCGATCATCGAGTGTTTTGCCCATTCCACTTACAAATTCTTCCGCAAGCTTGTCCGATGAAACCACATAAACCTGTTCGATTTTATTGATTCTATATTTATCTTCATGTTGCTGCAGCAAATCCTTCACCTGCCTTGCATATCTAGCTATAAATTCCGCTAAAACCTCCGGATCAATTGCATGATCAGCGATAATTGCCCTTTCTTGATCAGACATATATATGTCATAAATATTGGTATTATTCTGATTATCAACGATCATTATATAATTTTCTTCAAGGCCAAATTCTAAAAACGCCGCGCTTGTAGAAAATTCCTGATTGCCAATTTTATGGTTAAACGCGTTTTTGATCGCAAAACAGCGCGCATCAACAATGACTGGATTCAGCCCAATTTTCTTGACAATGTCAGTATACAGCGCGATATCTGCAAGTTTCGACGCCACAAATAAAACGTCCATAGTCTGCCTGTCCCGCCTTATCACCTGATAGAAAATCGAGTATTCA
>JAJRPW010000084.1 GCA_024280585.1 Alphaproteobacteria bacterium | reverse complement strand
TTTTCAGTAAGTGCTTTTTTACAATCCATCATTCCAGCTTGAGTTTTTTCGCGCAATTCTTTGATTGCAACAGTAGTTATTCCAGACATTTTAGTACCTCATTTTTAAGGATTAAATTATTTTTTAGCCGCAGTTTTTTTCTCAGCTTCGACCTTTTTAGGTGCCGCCTTTTTAGACTCTACCACCTTAGCACCATCATCCTTTTTTTCCGCCGCTTTTTTGACTACTGGCTCTGCCGCAGTTTTTTTTGCCTCGGCCTTCTTTGCAGCTGGCTTATCTTCTGTTTTTTTTGCAGCAACTTTCGCCACAGATTTTTTCGGCTCCTCCACCTTCTTTTCTGTAGCTTTTTTGGCTACCGGTTTAACCTCTTTTTCCGCTTTTTTAGTTACAGATTTAGCATTATCATTTTTTGCAGCGGCGACATCTTTCTTTTCCTCGGCAAGGTCAGCAACCGCTTTAGAGCCCAAACTATCCTGTATACCCGCCAAAGCAGCATCAGAAATCAACTGGCAATAAAGAGTGATAGAGCGAATCGCATCATCATTTCCAGGAATAGGAAAATTAACATCATCTGGATTAGAATTACTATCAACAATCGCAATCACCGGCACACCAAGCTTTTTAGCCTCCTGCATCGCCAACGACTCTTTATTAGTATCAATAATGAATAAAAGATCCGGTTTTCCGCCCATTTCCAAAATCCCGCCCAAAGATAACTTCAATTTATCAGCTCGGCGCTCCAGGCTCAAAATCTCTTTTTTCTTCAGCCCCTCCCTGCTCCCTTCTAGCTTTGCTTCAGTTTCGCGCAAAGTTTTTATCGACTGGGAAACCGTTTTCCAGTTAGTCAACATACCGCCTAACCAACGATGATTCACATAATATTGACCACAACGTTTCGCAGCCTCAGCTATAGGGTCAGACGCTTGTCTCTTTGTACCGACAAATAAAACCCGGCCATTAGCCTTAACCACATCATAAACAACTTTCAAAGCCTGATGAAACATCGGCGCGGTTTGTTGCAAATCAATGATATGCGTGCCATTACGACTGCCGAATAAATACGGCGCCATTTTTGGATTCCAACGCATTGTTTTGTGACCATAGTGAACGCCAGCCTCTAAAAGCTCGCGGATAGTAAATGTAGGAAGTGCAGACATGCCCCTCTCCTTTTGTAAATAGTTAAAAACCTCTGCGAAACAAAACCTTAAAAGGCACTATAAAAAGGAGTTTCCTTCCGTCTCGCATGTATATTTCCCACAAAGGGATATGGCCTTATACACCGCTATTAAAGGCTTTGCAAGCAAAAATACATATATTCCCACCTAAATACAAGAAAATCGTTGCATTATTGGTACAAATATGTTACATTATAAAAAATTTATATGGAGAGACTACGATATGCCGGCAACACAAGGTACAAATTCAACAGAACAATTCGGAATTTATGGGCCAATTCTTGACCCGCGTTACATGTATATTTCCAACATACTGACACCAGCAGCAAGTTACAGACAAACTGATTATGCAGGATTAACCGAGCAAGGAAATTCAGGATCCGACACTTCCAGTTCACTTGCTTCAACAGATACGACACCGCCGCTGCCGCCACTTACCGACTCTGGTTATAGCTCTGATGAGGATGATTTATCTACCCCGCCATATACAGAATCAGAAGAAATGAGTGATCTGGCAACACAAGCATTTGAAGAAGAAGCGGCAAAAAATTACGAGGCAGCTCTTAAGTCCTTAAAGGCAATAATTTCAATGCTGGATGCCAATAAGGATATCCCGCACGACGAGACTATTTTTGTAAAAGCTGCTGAACTAAATGTTAGATTAGGCCATAATAAAGATGCAGCAGCAAATTATGGACGCGCAATAGATATTGCCAAAAGCCCGCTAGAAAAAGCAACTCTTCTGGAACAAAAAGCCAAAGTGAGCCAAGGCAAAGAGGCCGAGCAAGACAATGTATCAGCAATTAAATTATATGAACGCGCGGGAAACATCGACAAGGCCTCTGTATTAGCAAATTTACTAACTGACACTCATCCAGAAAACTCCACCTATGCGCTGGCCAAAGCTGAGTTAAGTGAACCTAAGACTACACAAGCAAGAAAAAACGTTACACCAGAAAAACGACAAGAAATCATCGCCAATTATAAAACTGTCGGACTCTTGTTCACAAAAGAAGGTGATCACGAACAAGCTGCAAAAATGTTAGGTAAATTATCGCAATTATACAAAGGCGGTGGGGATAAAAATAAATCTAAAATAGCAGACAGATACAAAGCACAAGCAGAAGAAAAAGCAACTCGCCCAGGATTCGCCCGCAGAATATCGCCTACAAATTTTCTGCACAGATCTAAAAAATCAGGTGAGGAGACAGCTATTATAGACAGTCTTTATAACACAAGTTCAGAAACTCGTGGAATAGGCTAAGCTTTCTCAGCTTCGTCTTTCTTCTCAGCTTCGTCTTTCTTGTCGGATTCAGCAGCTTTTTTAGAACCAAGACCAATATTACCAAATCTTTTGTTGAATTCAGCAACACGACCATCTTTCTTATTAATAAGTGCGCCACCACCCGTCCATGCAGGATGGGTGTTAGGATCAACATCAAGCTGCAAAGTATCACCCTTTTTCCCATAAGTAGAACGGGTTTTAAAGGTTTTACCATTAGTCATTTTGACCGTTATTTCGTGATAATCAGGATGTATATCAGCTTTCATTTTTTTCTCCTAAAACGATTCAGAAAAGGGCTTATACACAATAAATCATATTAAATCAAGAGTTTTTTTACCCTGCCAGTGGATGATTTTCAAAAACCAGCTCTTTCATGCGTTCATTTAAAATATGTGTGTAAATCTGGGTGCTGGAAATATCAGAATGCCCCAGTAATTCCTGCACTATCCGCAAATCTGCACCATTATGCAAAAGATGGCTGGCAAAGGAATGGCGCAAAACATGTGGCGAAACTTTATCACGATCAATAGCGGAATTCACCGCCAGCTCCTTTAAAAGCTGATGAAACCGCTGACGAGTTAAATGGCCGTCCTTGGAATTTGACGGAAAAACCCATTTATCATCGTTGAATATAAAACATCCGCGAATTTTTAAATAACCCTCCAAAGCAGTCACCGCAGATTTATTCAGCGGAACCAGCCGCTCTTTCCCGCCTTTTCCTTTTATTATCAAGAAGTTACGAATCACTACCACCTTATCTTTAGTAATTTTTTGTAAGGATTTCATCGGCAATGTCACAAGCTCAGTGACACGCATTCCGGACGCATATAACAACTCCAAAAGCGCATATAATCGCAATCCTTCCGGTGATTTATCCCCAGAAGCGGTTGTAAGCAAGGCCTCGACCTCCTCCTGACTCAAATATTTAGGCAGTGACGTCCCTTGCTTTGGACTTTCAATTTTCAAAGTCGGATTATCCGGCCTTATTTCATCAGTGCACAAAAATTTATAATATTGACGCAGGCTAGAAAGGCGACGTGCATTGGTTTTTGGCGAAAATTCCTTCAGGCTCACAAAATATTTACGGATATCCTCCGTCGAAGCCGCCGCAATTTTCACATTCATCGCTTGCAAAAAATACTGCAAATTCTTTAAATCCCGGCAGTAAGAATCAGTCGTATTTTTCG
>JAJRPW010000083.1 GCA_024280585.1 Alphaproteobacteria bacterium | reverse complement strand
TTCCTTTGAATCTAGAAACTTTACAGATTATTTTTCCATATTCAGTAGCTCTGGCGGCGGTTGGGTTGCTGGAATCGCTTATGACGGCTGTGATTATCGATGACTTGACCGATACCCCAAGTGAAAAAAATCGTGAATGTAAAGGGCAGGGCATTGCTAATATAATTACCGGATTTTTTGGTGGAATGGCCGGTTGCGCGATGATCGGGCAGTCAGTTATTAATGTTAAATCCGGTGGTCGCGGACGACTTTCTACCTTCTTTGCTGGTGGGTTCTTGCTATTCTTAATATTGGTATTAGGTGATTGGGTAAGCCAAATCCCAATGGCAGCACTTGTTGCTGTAATGATAATGGTGTCAATCGGAACATTCAGCTGGGCTTCAGTGAAAAATTTGAGAACGCACCCACAAGCTTCAAGCGTAGTCATGATTGTTACAGTTGTTGTGGTGGTGTTCACACATAATCTGGCGCAGGGAGTCTTCGCCGGTGTGCTACTTAGCGCGTTATTCTTTGCCAAAAAAGTCTCGCGCTTATTGATAGTTAAATCTGAATTATTAGAAAAAGGCCATCATCGCGATTATCATGTTTACGGTCAGGTTTTTTTCGCATCGGCTGATAAATTCGTGGCGGGCTTTGACTTTAAAGAGGTGGTTGAGAAAGTTACAATTAACCTGACGCAGACACATTTTTGGGATTTATCAGCAGTTGGTGCGCTGGATAAAGTGGTGCTGAAGTTCCGCCGTGAGGGCACGGAAGTAATATTACTTGGTTTAAACGAAGCAAGTGCTACTATAGTGGACAAGTTAGGGGCTTATGATAAGCTGGAGGCCGTAAAGTTCTAGTATTTTTCATTTTAATTTATACGTCGTTGTTCTTCAGTCTCATAAAATTCATGTAGTTAGTCTACGCTATAATTTTATTCGTTTCGAACGTCTAGTATAAAATAAAAGCAAAAACACTAGGATTTACACATTATTATTAGGAGTTTATTATGGGTAAAATTATTGCATGTATTGACGGATCGGATCACGCAGACAGCGTGTGCGATTTAAGCTCATGGGTGGCAAATAATACGCAAATAGGTATATCTTTGCTGCATGTGGTAGCTCCGCATTCGGATGTGGAGGCCAAAGTTGATTGTAGTGGGGCGATTGGTCTTGGGGCAAAAAGTGAATTGCTAAAAGAGCTGACTGAACTTGATGAAGCGCATGGAAAGCTGGAGCTGAAAAATGGCCGCAAAATGCTTGATCATGCCAATGATGAGCTGGCGGCGAAGGATATAGAGCGGGTAGAAATTTTATACCGCCGTGGTTCATTGGTGGAAACTATTGCCGAGCTGGAGTCTGACGCTGAGCTGATTATTATGGGTAAGCGTGGCGAAGGTAAAGCTAATGACGGCATAGGTTCTAACCTGGAAAATGTTGTACGGGCGATCCATAGGCCGTTGCTGGTTGCTACAAAAAATTTGCAGCCAATTAAACGTTTTTTATTCGCTTATGATGGTAGTGGCAGTTCGCAAGAAGCATTGGAATACGTTGTAAAAAGCCCGTTGCTAAAGGGTTTGGAGTGCCATGTGCTTAAAGTGTGTGAAGAAACAGGAAAGGCCGAAGAAATCCTTAAAGAGGCCAAAGATAAATTAGAAAAGGCCGGGTTCAAAGTTGAAGCCGTATTGCAAAAAGGTAGGCCTGTAAAAGATGTCGTTGCAGGATATATTGAGCAGAATAACATTGATTTGCTTGTGATTGGAGCCTATGGGCATTCAAAAATCCGTAACCTATTTTTAGGAAGCACTACGACAGCACTTATTAATAAGTCGGAAATCCCGGTGCTGTTGTTTAGGTAAATTCAAACAAATTGCCCGGCGGCGTGACCGCTGCTCCATGCCCATTGGAAGTTAAATCCGCCTAGATGGCCGGTTACGTCGATCACTTCGCCGATGAAATATAGGCCGGGGACTTTTTTGGACTCGAATGTTTTTGAGGATAGTTCATTGGTATCAACTCCGCCGATAGTCACTTCCGCCGTACGAAATCCTTCAGTGCCGTCGGGGGAAATCTGCCATTTGCATATGCTATCGCTGATTTTTTGCAGACGCTTGTTGGATAAATCCGCCAGGCGACCCTCGAAATTATGCTCATCACATAGATATTGTGCGAGTTTTTTTGGAAGCAAATGGGATATGGTTGTTTGTATTTCCTGCTTAGGGCTGGTTTGCCTAAGGTCTTTTAGCTTAGAGAATAAGTCTGTGTTTGGTAGGAGGTTGATTGTGACGGAATCGCCATCTTTCCAGTAAGATGATATTTGTAGGATTACTGGTCCACTAAGTCCTCTATGGGTGAAGAGCAGGGCTTCTTCAAAAGTTGTGCCGTTGCAAGTGACCGTCGCATCAACGGATATGCCAGAAAGACTCCCGAATTTATCCAATGTGAACGGCACTAAAGCCGCGCGCGGGGGAATTATTTTTAGACCAAAATTTTTTGCAATCTCATAGCCCCAGCCTGTCGCGCCCATTTTTGGTATTGAAGGCCCGCCGGTTGCTATAACTACTGATTCTGCTGTAATAGTTTGGCCACCAGTTAAACATACTTCAAAATATTCACCTTGTTTTTCTATGCTTAAAACACTGGTCTTGGTTGATATTTTAACCCCATATGAGTCACATTCATTAAGCAGCATATCAATAATTTGTTTGGATGAGCCATCACAGAATAATTGCCCGAGAGTTTTTTCGTGATAGGCAATATCGTAACTTTCAACAAGTTTGATGAAGTCAAATTGAGTGTAGCGTTTGAGCGCGGAAACACAAAAACGCGGATTATTGGATAGATAATTGTCGGGTGAAGCGTGAATATTGGTGAAATTGCAGCGTCCACCACCAGAAATACGGATTTTCTCACCAACATATTTTGCGTGGTCAATCAGGTGAGCTTTGCGACCGCGTTTTCCGGCTTCGATGGCGCTCATTAGCCCAGTAGCTCCTGCTCCGATGATTATTACGTCGTATTTCATTTTTATATCATATGTTATTATGGGCGTGCACTATTAGGACTTACGCAGGACGTCGTCTTTTTGTTTGTTTTGTCGTTAAAAATAACCTAAAAATGCTCATGTACTTCGTGTACACTGCGCTTTTTAGAACATTTTTGCCTAAAAACAAATCAAAAATACTCGTCCTGCGTAAGTCCTAACTATAAAGAAAAATTGACATTTGATAAGTGTTTTCTATGCTGCCACCTTAAAAATATAATAAGGAGAGCTTATTTTGGCAGAAAATGAATGTCCTTTGGATATAGATAAACAAAAAACTAGCATTTATGCCGGAGTTAAAGGCGCCACCGCGATTGTCGGTTACCCCCTGGATGTTATAAGAACCAGGATATATACTGATACGACTAAGCAGTTGTATTTCGCCCAGGCATTTCGCGGTATTCATGGGGTGGAGGGCGTCGCTGGTTTTTACAAAAGAGGTTTTGGGCCATCCGTACTCAGAATGGGAGGAAAGGAGGCTTATAGAGGCTATGGATTCGAATATTTTGGCCATAGTTGGGGATCAGTTATTTTTAATTCAGCTTTAGATACCATTGCTATGCCTCTTGATAAAGTCAAAACACTTCAGCAGAATGCAGGAATACAGCAGTCATTTCTGCAATCAGTTAGACAAATACATAAAAACGGTTTTCTGACGGAGGCATATAAGGGAGCTTCTTTCTATTTTGGAAGGCAGCTGGGGGCATATAGCTGTACTATTGGCTTTCAATCTTTATCAAATTCTTTAATAAAGGAATGTTTTTATAAAGATTCGGAGGTGGTCCCATTTTGGCCTGGTTTTATCGGTGCGTTGGGAGCTGGCTTCGCTGTAGCTTCTGTAACTAACCCCTTATATAAAACTTCAACAAGGTTACAAGCAGAGCTTGGTGGAGACTCCAAGCCAACAAAAATTCTATTAGATATGGTTAGGACTTACGCATAACGTCGTCTTTTTGTTTGTTTTGTCGTTAAAAATAACCTAAAAATGCTCATGTACTTCGTGTACACTCCGCTTTTTAGAACATTTTTGCCTAAAAACAATTCAAAAATACTCGTCCTGCGTAAGT
>JAJRPW010000001.1 GCA_024280585.1 Alphaproteobacteria bacterium | reverse complement strand
CAAGAAAAAATTATGGGAATTTAGCCGTGGCAATTCTTTTTCCAGGAAAACAACTAAAAGAAGCCTGGAAATAGAGGTGTTTAGTGAGTTGGATAGCGGGCAGCCTGAAGGTTGTGAAAAAATACTTATGGTACTTATTTTACAACATCCACAAATATTATATGATATAAGAATAAAAGAAGAGTTTGTAAATATTGAATTTTTAAGTAATAATCTTGACAAATTGCGTACAGCTATTCTAGAAATACACGAGTTTGAAAAAGATGTGGATAGTATAAAGCTGGCGCAGCAGTTGGATGCTGCAGGTTTTGGCAGTTTTGTATCTTCTTTAAAAGGGCTGGTTAGTGACTTGTTTATAGAAGAAAATGTAAGTGAAGATGATGCTTTATCTGGGTGGGGATATAATTTGAACCTGTATAATCTGGCGCATTTAGAACGTGAACGACAGTCGGTTGAGGCTCAAATGACGGAGTCTTCCGAGGAAAGAGCAATTGAATATAGAAAGCAGATAAATGAGTTAAAACAAAAAATTCATCATATGCAAGTAGCATTTGGTGATGTTTCATAATCTTTAAGGATGATATTTAAAAATGGTAAAAAAAGATCTAAATGCGGATAAGTCAAAAAAAACTAATAAAACACCTAAGCCCGTGAAGGATCCTATGGCAGCGCTGGAAAGTCTTATAGCGGAAGCCAAAAAGCAGGGATTTGTTACATATGATGAAATAAACGCTATTTTACCGAAGGAAACAACTGACCCTGAAGTCCTGGAAGATGTAATAAAAGCCATTAGTAAGAAGAATATTGTTATTGTTGATAAGGATGATAAGGATGCTGATGCTTTGCTGGACTCTAACGGAGAACCTGGAGCCGTGGAAGAAGTGGAGGATGTTGGCCGTACCGATGACCCGGTACGTATGTATTTGCGTGAAATGGGCGGGGTTGAGCTGCTTTCGCGTGAGGGTGAGATTGAAATCGCCAAAAGAATCGAAAAAGGCAGGGAGCAAATGCTGTATTCCCTCTGCGAAACGCCTGTGGCAATGCGTGATTTAATATCCTGGTATGATGATTTGACCAATGATAATATTTTGCTTAGAGATATTATCGACCTGGATGCGGCCTATAGTGCTGAATATGGTGAAGTGTTCGATAATAGTGTTATATCTGTTGATGGCGAAGAGGAGAAGGATTCTGTTTCTAAAGAAGAGCCTAAAGAAGAGCCCAAAAATTCAGGTGATTCGGGTGAGAAAAGTGATTCGGCGGAGGAAAGTGATGAAGAAGTAGAAGGTGAAGAGGAGGAGGATTTTGAAGAAGAAGATGATGATTTTGCTGATGCAAACCTATCATTAGCCGCTATGGAACAGGCCTTGACTCCATCATTATTGGGATCATTTAAAAAGGCATCATTGCTTTGTGAAAAACTGTTAAAAATACAAGAAGAACGTATGCGGGAGGCGTTAGGAGAAGTAAAGATCAATCCTAAATCCGATGAACAATATAAAAAATTAGCTAAAGAATTCCTGGAATTAATCAGTTCAATCAAATTAAATAACAATAAAATAGAATCGCTGCTTGAACGGCTATATGACACCAATAGGACGCTTATAGGAATAGAATCGGAACTAATTAAACTATCCGATGCCAGAAAAATTAAACGTTCATCTTTCTTGAAATATTATCAAGGATCGGAGCTTGCTCCGGATTGGGTGGTAGGAATTGCTAAAATCAAAGAAAAAGGCTGGAAAGAATTTTCCTCGGAAGATAAAGATAAAATTATTGAAATAAGAGGGCGCATAAGTTCACTTGCTAAAGAAATTGGGCTGGATATAGCCGGGTTTAAAAAGCTGGTAAACGCAGTTCAGGCCGGAGATAGACAAGCAAGTAAAGCGAAAAAAGAGATGATCGAGGCGAATTTGCGCCTGGTTATTTCCATTGCGAAGAAATATGCAAATCGTGGTCTGCAGTTCCTTGATTTAATACAAGAGGGAAATATAGGACTTATGAAAGCGGTTGATAAATTTGAATATCGTCGTGGTTATAAATTCTCTACATATGCTACATGGTGGATCCGCCAGGCTATAACACGTTCCATTGCTGATCAGGCGCGGACAATTCGAATTCCAGTGCATATGATCGAAACTATCAATAAAATTGTCAGGACAACCCGCCAGATGATACATGAAATGGGCAGAGAGCCAACGGCTGAAGAGCTGGCCGAAAGGCTTTCAATGGGATTGGACAAGGTGCGTAAAGTTCTTAAAATTGCAAAAGAACCGGTGAGCCTGGAAAATCCTGTGGGTGATGATGAAGATGGCAGTTTCCTGGGAGATTTTATTGAGGATAAAAATGCGATTCAGCCGGTAGATGCTGCAATATTGGGTAATTTACGTGAAACTACTACCAAGATTTTATCGTCGCTTACTCCAAGAGAGGAGCGTGTGTTGCGTATGCGATTTGGTATCGGTATGAATACAGATCATACACTGGAAGAAGTAGGGCAGCAATTTTCTGTTACACGCGAGCGTATTCGTCAAATAGAGGCAAAAGCGCTGAGAAAACTGAAACATCCTAGTCGGTCAAGGAAGTTGCGGGGCTTTTTGAATACGTAAAGAGGCTCTATATAGTATTTTTCATTTGAAGTGACCGGTTGTCATTCTTCGGATTCATAAAATTCACCTATTAAATATAGGCTAAAATTTTATTCCCCTTGAATTCCTACGGTCACAT
>JAJRPW010000082.1 GCA_024280585.1 Alphaproteobacteria bacterium | reverse complement strand
ATGTGAAGGATCACTGCTGGTTGTTGATGCATCACAAGGCGTGGAGGCGCAAACGCTTGCCAATGTTTATCAGGCAATTGATAATGACCATGAAATTATTCCGGTATTGAATAAAATTGATTTGGCATCGGCTGAGCCAGAACGAGTCAAGCAGCAAATTGAAGATGTTATAGGGCTGGATACCTCAGCTGCAGTTGAAACTTCAGCCAAAACCGGCCAAGGAATCAAAGATGTTCTGGAATCAATAGTATCGATATTACCGGCGCCAAATGGTGATCTTGATGCGCCGCTAAAAGCATTGCTGGTGGATAGCTGGTACGACCAATATTTGGGTGTTGTAATCTTAATTCGTATAATTGACGGCAAAATAAGAAAAGGGCAAAAAATAAAAATGGTGCAGGCCGGTGCTGAGTATAGCATTGATAATGTTGGCTATTTCACCCCTAAAAAAGTGATAACAGATAAGCTCTCCGCTGGTGATTTAGGTTTTTTTACTGCCTCCATCAAACAAGTTGCAGATTGTAAAGTTGGTGACACAATAACGGATGCAAAAGAACCTTGTGCAGAAAATTTAGCGGGATTCAAACCGAATCTACCGGTTGTATTTTGTGGGTTATTCCCAGCTGATGCGTCGGATTTTGATCATTTAAAAGATTCGCTGGCCAAACTTCGCCTCAATGATGCCAGCTTTGAATATGAGATGGAATCATCGGGTGCGCTTGGTCTTGGTTATAGGTGCGGGTTTTTGGGGTTGTTGCATCTGGAGATTATTCAGGAGAGATTAGATCGCGAATTTGGGCTGGATTTAATTACGACAGCACCGAGCGTAGTATATAATATACGAATGAATGATGAGTCAGTTATTCGTCTGCATAACCCGGCTGATATGCCTGATCCCAGCAAAATAAAATCTATTGAGGAGCCTTGGATTGAGGCTACTATTTTAGTTCCCGATGAATATTTGGGTAATGTTTTAAGTCTTTGCACCGATAAACGCGGCGTACAAAAAGAACTGACTTATGCCGGAAATCGCGCGATGGTTATCTATAATCTGCCTTTAAACGAGGTTGTTTTTGATTTTTATGACCGTTTGAAATCATGTACAAAAGGTTATGCCAGTTTTGAATGGCATATAGCCGATTATCAAGAGGGGGAGCTGGTAAAAGTATCAATTTTGGTCAATGGTGAGCCGGTTGATGCGTTGGCTCTAATGATCCATAAAATGAGGGCGGAAGGGCGCGGGCGCGAATTATGCAAGCGTTTAAAGGATTTAATCCCAAGGCAAATGTTTAAGATAGCGATTCAGGCGGCAATTGGCGGCAAAATAATTGCCCGTGAGTCGGTTAGTGCGATGAGAAAGGATGTGACCGCCAAATGTTACGGCGGAGATATTTCCAGAAAACGCAAACTTCTTGATAAACAAAAGAAGGGCAAGAAGAAAATGCGTACCGTGGGCAATGTAGAAATTCCGCAAAGCGCATTTATCGCGGCGCTGAAATTGAGCGATGATTGATTTCCCTTTACGAAAGCGTTAGAAATCATTATAACCTCGACTAATGGATAAAAAAAATTTAGAGTTTATGTAATTCATAAGTGACGGGGTCTATCGCTCCTTCCCCCTTTAGGGGGGAAGGTTGGGATGGGGGTGTTTTGTGATAGCAAAAAGATGCCTGTCGGCACACCCTAACCCTCCCCCCTAAAGGGGGAGGTGACAAGCAGAATTCGCTTCGCTCATACATTTTTTATAAATTCTTATCAAAATAATAATGAGAGTGGTAAATGTCAAAGCAAAATATAGTTCCTTTGGAAATAGAATCTATGAATGAAGAATTAGCAAATTTTATGGCTAACCTTAAGCAAAATACTCCGGGTGAGATTGAGTTCCATCAGGCTGTTGAAGAGGTTGCTGAGATTATCCTCCCTTATATTAGCGACAAGCCGGAGATAAAAACTGCGAAGATACTAGAGCGTTTAACCGAGCCGGATCGGTCGATTATTTTTCGTGTCACCTGGGAAGATGATGAAGGTGTGATCCATACTAACCGCGGTTATCGTGTCCAACATAACAATGCCATCGGGCCATATAAAGGCGGGCTTCGTTTTCATCCGACTGTGTCTTTAAGCATTTTGAAATTCCTAGCTTTTGAGCAAACATTCAAAAACAGCCTGACCGGTTTGCCGCTTGGTGGTGGAAAAGGCGGAGCTGATTTTGATCCAAAGGGGAAATCAGACCGTGAAATCATGCGTTTTTGCCAGTCATTCATGACTGAACTTTCCAAACATATTGGTCCTTATACCGATGTCCCTGCTGGCGATATTGGCGTTGGCGCGCGCGAAATCAGCTATTTATTCGGCCAATATAAACGCATAAATGGTAAATTCACAGGCGTATTAACCGGTAAAGGCCTGTCCTATGGCGGCAGTTTAATCCGCACGGAAGCGACTGGTTACGGCGCGGTTTACATGCTTGAAGATATGCTGGCAGTTAAAGGAAAATCACTGGAAGGTAAAGTAGCGTGTGTTTCAGGATCGGGAAATGTTGCCGAATATGCCACTGAAAAACTAATTGAACTTGGCGCGAAAGTTGTGACTTTGTCCGATTCAAGCGGATTTATTTATGATCCGGCCGGAATCACCAGAGAAAAGCTGGATTATATCCGTGATTTAAAGCAAGTAAGGCGTGGCCGCATATCCGAATATGCCAAGGAATTTGGTGTAGAATTCTTTGCCGACAAAAGACCTTGGGGAATCATTTGCGACGTTGCTCTTCCTTGTGCAACACAAAATGAGTTGGACGGTGATGATGCAAAAAAACTTATCCAAAATGGTTGTATTGCAGTTTCAGAGGGTGCCAATATGCCATCCACTAAAGATGCTGTTAATGCATTTATTGCGGCAAAAGTTATTTTTGCTCCCGGCAAAGCTGCCAATGCCGGCGGGGTTGCAGTTTCCGGTTTAGAAATGACTCAAAACAGCATAAGACTAGGCTGGTCACACGAGGAACTGGACAAACGCCTGCGCGATATAATGCTCAATATTCACAAGCAATGTGTTGAATGTGGCGTGGAAGAAGATGGTTATATTAACTATGTCAAAGGTGCTAATATTGCAGGTTTCAAGAAGGTTAGCGAGGCTATGTTGGCCTATGGGGTTATGTAATTATTAAAAAAAGGATGGTGGTGCCCAAGAACATATTCAATATCCCATCATGTTTTCCGTTTTCTGACCTTCTGGCAGAGGGCGTGTTGTCGCGTTATGGTGATAATCCGTTGGACCTGGCAAACATCACAATTTTGTTACCCAATCGAAGATCGTGCAGTGCGTTACGGGAGTCTTTCCTCCGTATAAATCAAGGCAGGCCAATGTTACTGCCGCAAATGCAGCCTATTGGCGATATTTCCGATGAGGGTAGTATTATAAAAATGAGTTCCAGCATTGATCTGCCGCCGGTTATTTCCGCTACAAAAACGCAGTTGCTGCTTACCACATTGATTGAAAAATGGCAAAAATCCTTGCAAACAGGGGAGAAAATCAATGTAGCTCAAGCTGCACATCTAGCAATTGAGCTGGCAGCATTTTTAAATGAGGTGGAACGGGAGCAGTTATTATTTGAAGATTTATCTGAAATCGTACCGGATGAATTATCAAAGCACTGGCAGATTACTTTGGGGTTTCTAACGATTTTAATTGAGTTATGGCCGAATATTCTTGAAGAGAATGGTCTTATAAGCGCATCAAAACAGCGTAATATGGCTCTTGATCTGCAAAGTCGATATTGGCAGAAAAACCCGCCAGCTCATCCGATTATTGCCGCTGGTTCTACCGGTTCTGTTCCAGCAACATCGAACCTGTTAAAAACCATATCTATACTTGAAAATGGCTCTATAATTCTGCCAGGGCTTGATTGTGAATTAGACAAAAAAAGTTGGGATAATATTAATGAATTTCATCCGCAATATGCTTTAAAAAACCTTCTGGAAAATATTGACGTTGAACGTATAGATATAAAATCCTGGTTGCAAAAAGACCTGCCTGTAATTGATCGAGTCAGTTTAGTGCGTGAAATTATGCGTCCATCGGCCACCTGCGATAAATGGAATGACTTGGATGGAAATGCTATAAACCTTGAAGGATTAACGAGAATTGACGCTCCTACATTACAAGATGAGGCGGTAATAATCGCGCTTATGATGCGTCGGCAGTTAGGGCAAAAAGGCAAAACCGCAATGTTGGTTACTAATGAAAAAGCCCTGTCCAGACGCGTTATATCGATTATGGATCGCTGGGATATTAAGCTCGATGATTCGTCGGGAGTTGAATTATCATCTGTTAACCAGGCCGTATTTCTAAGATTACTGGCCAAAATGATTGAGGATAAGGCCACCGGAGTTTCTTTGTTGTCCCTTTTAAAACACCCATTTGCGGCATGTGGATATAATATCACAGAGTTTCGTAATAACAGCCGATCTTTCGAAAAAGCGGCTCTAAGAGGCATTAGAAGTTCCGATAGTTTTAAGTGGTTTTATAAGAAACTTGCAGGAAATTCAAAGCTTATAAGCTGGTTGCAAGACATTGAGCAAATAGTAAAACCGTTTTTCGACCTGATGGATAAGAAAGAAGTGTCGCTAGCTGAAATGATCAGGATTCATATAAAATGTGCTGAGAAATTTGCATCTTGTGATCGGATAAATGGCACAGAAAAACTCTGGAAAGCCGACCGAGGTGAATCCTTGAAAGAATTTATTGATGAATTATTACTGTCAGCACAAGGGTTTAAAGCTATAGAACCAAACAGCTACGCCGGTTTATTTGAGGCGTTATTAGTCGGGCAAAAATTCCGCCCAAAATATGGTATGCACCCAAGATTAAGCATATTAAGTCCTATTGAGGCCAGGATGCAACGGGCTGATTTAGTAATATTGGGTAGTCTAAATGAAGGGTCATGGCCGGCTGCAACCAAGGCTGATCCGTGGATGAGCCGGCCAATGCGCAGCAATTTTGGCCTGTCTTTGCCGGAAAAAATGATTGGGCTTGCGGCTCATGATTTTTCTCAGGCCATTTGCGCACCAAATGTTGTAATCACAAGATGCGATAAGTCTGGTGGAACACAAACCATTCCATCCAGGTGGCTCTTGCGGCTTGATATAATCCTGGATTCTCTTGGTAAAAAAGAGGCTATAAATCCAAAAGAGAACTGGCATAGCTGGGCAAAAAAACTGAATATGCCGGATCAGGTACAAAATTGTGATCAGCCCTCACCAATTCCGGCTGTCCACACCAGGCCAAAAGAGCTTTATGTAACATCCATCGAGAAGTTAATGGGTGATCCATATTCAGTTTATGCGGCAAAAATTTTGAAATTAAAAAAGCTGGATGAGCTGGATCAAGACCCGGGCGCCGCAGAATTTGGTAATTTTATACATAAATCACTGGAAATATTTAGCAAAAAATATGATGAGATAATTGCAGGAACGGAGGAAATATTTCTGCTTGAATGCGGAAAAGAGGCTCTGAAAGGCAATGAGTTCCCGCCATCGGTAATATCATTTTGGTGGCCGCGCTTTGAAAGAATCGCCGGCTGGATAGTAGAAACAGAGAAAAAACGTCGGGTGAATCTTCGAGGAATTATAAGTGAAAAAGAAGGTGAATATAAATCCGGAGATTTTACTTTAAAAGCCCGCGCCGACAGAATTGAAATTAATAATGACGGTGAAATCACGATCATAGACTATAAAACCGGAACTGTACCGACACAGAAAGAAGTTAAACTGGGAATTTTGCCGCAAATAGCTTTGGAAGGTTTAATCGCAAGCGAAGGAGGGTTTGAGGCAAACGGAACTGTTGAGGAATTATCCTTTTGGAAGTTATCCGGCGGAGAAAAAATTGCGGAAGAAAAGCCTGTAAAATCTGATCTAAAGCAGCTTATAGATGAGGCCGAGAAGGGATTAGTTAAGTTAATCACCGAATTTAACAAAGCAGAAACACCGTATATTTCATGTCCCAACAGTGAAAAAGCTCCGAGATATAATGATTATGAGCATCTGGCGCGGATTAAGGAATGGGAGTAAATTTAACAATAGAACAGTGCCTAAGCTGCCGTCTTTGCTTTTTTACCCTTTAGTTTGTAGATATATTTAATAACTTCCGCTACAGCGTTATAATGTTCAAATGGTATTTCCTCGTCTATTTCTACGGATGCAAATAAAGCTCTGGCAAGGGGAGGATTTTCAACTATCGGAATGTCGTTTTCTTTAGCAATTTCTCTTATTTTCAAGGCTATTAAATCCTGGCCTTTTGCTACTAGAATCGGGGCATTTGTTATACCTTCTTCATATTGCAGCGCAATTGAATAATGGGTTGGGTTGGTTATGACTACGTCGGCATCTGGTACTTTTCCCATCATTCTATTATTAGCCCGCTCGTTTCTAAGCTCTCTTAATTTTGCTTTAATTTCAGGGCTACCTTCGGTTTGTTTGTATTCATCCTTAACATCTTTTTTGGACATTTTTAAGGATTTTATATGCTCAAATTGTTGATAGAGAAAGTCCAGAACGGCTATTATAGCCATAAAAGAGCAGATGCCGACCAGGATGCTGGTAATTATTTTTAATAAAAGAGCCAATATACCGCCAATGCTCATGGCAACCAGCTGTTTTAAATTTGTTAAATAAGGGTAAACAGTTATTGCCGTTATTATTGCAATCAATGTGATTTTAAACAGGCCTTTGAGAAATTCAACTATGGTTCTTGTTGAAAACATACGACCCAAACCTTTTATAAGGGAAATTCTCTCCAGTTTTGGCATGAGAGGATCGGTGGATATAATAATTCCATGCTGGAGTATTGATGATAAAAATATTACTAAAACGATAATAATAACCGGTGTGAACATCCAGCCCAGCATTTTTGCCAGCAGGTTTGAGCTTAAAAGAGACAGGCTTTGGCTATCAATGCGGAAATTATGTGGCATTGAAATGAATTTGCTTAATTCGATCGTGGTATCGGTCATTATAGAGGGAACCATCCAGATTATGGAAAGTGCAAAAGCCAGCAGCATTAAGAAGCTGGTTACTTCTCTTGAGTTTGGAACCTGACCCTTCTTTGTTGCGTCTTCCAGACGCTTCTGGCTTGGTTCCTCCGTTTTTTGTGAATCATCCTGGTCGTCATCAGCCATATAATATTAACCCTCTTTCTTTGCAGCATGTTGTCGTGCATCAATCTCGTCAAATTCACCTATTAAATATAGGCTAAAATTCTCCTCGTTTTGCACTCCTAATGCTGCTTTGAAAGAGGATTAATATTAAAAATTATAGTTTATGGCAAAAACTGCTCACCGATTATTCGTTCTTCCAGTGAATGGTCGGCATTAAACAAGACAGTTATATTCTTACTGTTATCCTGGCTTATTTCAACCGATTTAACGTCTCTTATCTCCGTAAAATCGGCAACAGCGCTCACAGGACGTTTATCCGAATCTATGATTTCTATTTTTATAAGAGCATTTTTATTAAGAAGCGCACCTTTCCATCTTCTTGGGCGAAACGGGCTTATTGGAGTCAGGGCTAAAATCTCTGAGCCTAAAGGGATTATAGGCCCACCGACGGAAAGATTATAGGCGGTGCTGCCGGCGGGGGTGGATAATAATATGCCATCACAGATT
>JAJRPW010000081.1 GCA_024280585.1 Alphaproteobacteria bacterium | reverse complement strand
TGCATAAAGTGCTTTTAGGAAATATTCGTCGAAAATCGTCAGCTTCATCAAAGGTAAATCGTCAAAATTAAAACTTTCAGACCCCGGCGCATCATTAACCAAGCCCATAACTTGAAACATTTCCTCATGAATACAAGCGGATAGATCATTTTTTTCCAACGATGGCGAAATAAAAACTACACCGAGAAGAATACTTTGGCTGTTCGAAAATGCGCGATAGAAGCAAGGATTTATCTGTTGAATATATCCACGTCCGAACCCACCCCGATCCCCTCCAAATGAGGTTAAAAGAATAAAATGAGATGCATATTTTGGATCTACAAAAAAGACAAAAATATTTCCCCTCAATTTGGAAATACTGTCCCCGTGAATCTCAAGTTTCCCTGTTAATTTCAATTCGCTATTTCTTTTAATTTTAAAATTGGTTTTTGTATAAAAATCTTCTTCATTTTTTACTAATTCAAATTCCTTGTATATAGGTTTCTCAATGTCGAGATTTGTTTGCAATGAAATATTTTTAATAGTGTTGTTGACCAAATTGATGTCTATCTTTCGGTTGTATATAATTACAAATTGTGGGGGAAATTCCCAGCGTTTAACAGTTCCTTTTTTTGCATCAAGAATTATTTTGGCATCTTCATATACATCTGCCGATGCAGTATTATCTGTATTCATGAAAATGATGAGCATCGAAAGCACAATATTACGCATCTGAGGTGACACCTGTGGAAGCAATCTGAAATTACGGCACATAAAACATTGGTGAAACCTATCTCTAAGTGCCAGCCTTGGCCATTCATGCATAACAACTTCACCCTCCTACTAAAATTCCATTAAACCACATATCCGCCTCCAATACACTTTGCCCCGGTTGCCCGCATGAGTCTATCGGTTGCGTCAAGTTCGGCTTCTTGATGTGGCATTTTATATATTTCTCCAAATATGTTGGCGAAACACCAGTATTAAATTTGATGCAAAAATAGCTGAAACACCAAATAAACCAAACCACCCCACTAAATCTATCCAGTAATAAGCACCACCTTTATATATTTCATAATTTAAAAAAGGGGACTCACGTTTATAATCAATAGACTTCATAATAAATAGAACGGTAGCTATTGCACCCCAACTTACCAGTATTTTAATTCCCCAGTTAGTGCCCTTTTTTAGTATTACAAAAGTTTTTTTATCGCTCCAAAATACAGGCAAAGACAAAACAAAAAATCCAATGAAAAACAGTAAATTAACTGAAAAATATATACTGTAATTTTCCGCTATACTTTCGTATTTGTGCTCCATCAAACTTACAAATCGCCCATTGGGCCCGGAAAATTCCGAGCAATCTCTACCAAATACTCGCGTACATTCGATGACAATATCGCCGGAATAAACTCAGCATTCCATACAAAAATCAGCCAAATCAAGGTCGCCAAACCCATATAAATAAACCACACGATTATGGAAGGAGGTGTATCTTTTGGTATTTCTGGCGTGTCAAAAAACAATCCCATTGCTAACTTTCAAAACTTGTATTTATTAAATGCGCAGTTAGATTTTTCTCCAACCGTTTTTACAATTATAAGATTGTCTATTCGCCTTAAGGACAGCCAATAAATGCATACCCATTGGAATTAACATTAATACTACTGTTAGTCTGTGATTTGAGTGTGTCTCAAAAATATTTCTCCTAAACCACATAGCCGCCGCCTATGCACTTTGCCCCGGATGCCTGCATGAGTCTATCGGTTGCGTCAAGGTTTTTGTCGGTGGTGACATGCACAAGCGTACGTTTTGCCCGATAGCAGAGAACCGCACAAATCTTCGTCAACTCCAATGAGTTGCACTGTTGAAAGTATTTCATCTTGTCCGATATAAAATTCTCCTGCAGTTACCATCGCCATGCCAATAATTATTTGTTTCCTGTTTTCCGCCCACCCATCCAGGCGGCCGGCCGCTCACGCGCTGGCACATCGCTATGCTCTGCTTGCGCTGCCACGGAGGGAGATTCTTTTCCCTCTTTTGTTAGTTTTCGAACTGACATCCGGTGAGTTACTTGTGCTCGCGATTTGACTGGCCGTTATTTGATTATCCGCTGCTTAACTGAAAGATCGTGAACAGGCCAAGCCCTATGGTCGCCACTCCAACCGTTGATTGCAGCGCATTATAGGCCCATGTCAAATGGCGCGCCGCCCGCAATGGTATTCCAATTACAAGTGAAAACAGCCCCATTCCGGCGATTGAACCAACTCCAAATATGGCGATATAGACCAACCCCAACCAGGGAGAGGTCAAGGTTTGCAATGTCAGCAATATCAGTGCAGCCGATCCTGCCATGCCGTGAATTAACCCGACCAGCAATGCCCGTATGGGAAACCCTTGCGGGTGTTCATGCTTGTGGGATGCCTTGTCATGCTGCTGCCTGTCTTCGCCCTTGTGTGAATGGGCGTGAAAATGGCGATTGTTGGATCCATGTGAATGGCTGTGAAAATGTACACGCTCACGCCAAACCCGCCACAAAACATCTACACCCAAAAACACCAGCATGATGCCTACGGCAATCTCGATCCAGTGGACTATATTTTCTGGCACTATATTGGCGACAAACAAAACGATTGAGCCAAATAAAAACAGCGTCAATGTATGACCAAGTCCCCATGCGGCACCCTGTTTAACGGCATGCCAAAGCGAATTGCTGCGGGTGGAAAGTGCGGCGACGG
>JAJRPW010000080.1 GCA_024280585.1 Alphaproteobacteria bacterium | reverse complement strand
TGATCATGCCGGGTGATAATACCAAGCTGACAGTTGATTTAATCGCCCCAATCGCAATGGATGAAGGTCTTAGATTCGCCATCCGCGAAGGCGGAAGAACAGTCGGCGCCGGGGTAGTTACGAAAATTGTTGAATAGTATAAAAGTTTAGTATATAGTTCGCGCCCTCGCGACTATTTGAAAATAGAGTTTGATTATGAATAACCAGAAGATACGTATAAAATTGAAGGCTTTTGACCATAGATTGTTGGATAAATCTGTGTACCAAATTGTTAGTACGGTTAAAAGAACCGGTGCTGGAATTAAAGGCCCTGTGCCTTTGCCGCTAAAAATTGAAAAATTTACGGTTAACAGATCGCCGCATGTCGATAAAAAATCACGTGAGCAGTTTGAGATACGTACACACAAACGTTTGATCATCATTGATCCTACTCCGCAAACAGTGGATGCGTTGATGAAGCTTGATCTTGCCGCTGGTGTTGAAGTTGATATTAAGTTGCTGGAGGCTGCGTAATGAGAACTGGTGTTATTACAACAAAATTGGGCATGAGCCGTTATTATACTGACGAAGGCGATCATATTCCTGTGACATTACTTAAATTAGATAATTGTCAGGTCACTGCTATAAGAGCCGAGGATGAAGATGCTGAAGGTGGCGGCTATAATGCTGTTCAGGTTGGTGTTGGCACTGCGAAAGTTAAGAATGTACCCAAGCCACAAAAAGGCCAATTTGCAAAAGCAAAAGTTGAGCCTAAGGTAAAGGTTGCTGAGTTTAGAGTTGCAAAAGATGCGCTTCTGGAATTGGGACAAGAATTGACGGTTGATCATTATGTTACTGGTCAATATGTTGATGTGTCGGCTACTTCTATAGGAAAAGGCTTCGCCGGTGCGATGAAGCGCTGGAATTTTGGTGGTATGGAAGCAACACATGGTGTGTCTATATCGCATAGGGCTCACGGTTCAACTGGCCAATGTCAGGATCCTGGTCGTGTCTTTAAAGGCAAAAAGATGGCTGGTCATATGGGTAATACCAGGGTGACAAAGCAGAATTTAAGAATTATCGCTACTGACGCTGAAAATGGATTATTGCTGGTTTCGGGCGCGGTTCCTGGTTCTAAAGGTGCATATGTATATGTCACCGATGCTATGAAAAAAGTACGTCCTGCAAATGCTCCATATCCGGCTTTGGCAAAAACTTCAGCCAAAGAATTAAAGCAAGAGTCTGCTGATCAGGGCAAGCCAGAAGAAAATCCAAAAGAAAATAACGAACAAGGGAAGTCTGATGAAAGCTAAAATTGTTACATTAGCAGGTGATGCTGCTACAGGAGATGTTACCTTGGATAAGTCAATTTTTGGACTTGAACTGCGTAAGGATATATTGCATCAGGTTGTAAACTGGCAGTTGGCGAAGCGTCAGGCTGGCACTCATAAGGTAAAAGGTATTGGCGAAGTGCATGGTACTACTGCAAAACCTTTTAAACAAAAAGGTACGGGTAATGCCAGGCAAGGTAGTAAGTACGCGGTGCATATGCGTGGCGGTGCTGTTGTTCATGGTCCTGTTGTTAGGTCGCATGGGCATTCTTTGCCGAAGAAGATTCGTAAGCTGGGCTTGAAAGTGGCCTTGTCTTCCAAGCAAAAAAGCGGTAAATTATTTGTCTTAAAAAATGATAAATTAAAAGATGCTAAGACTTCAGCTGTTGCTAAAGGTTTGGCTGCTTTGAGTATTAAATCGGCTTTGATTATTGGCGGCGAGCAGGTTGATAAAAATTTGCAAAAAGCAATTGCTAATATTAAGAATGTAGATGCACTACCTGTTCAAGGTGCTAATGTCTATGATATTTTGCGTCGTGAAAATCTTATTATAACTGAAGATGCATTGAAGAAATTAGAGGAGCGTTTAAATGGCTAAAGCGGAAAAGAAGGCTGTTGATCCTTCTATGTATGATGTTGTTGTGTCGCCTGTGGTTACTGAAAAATCACAAATGGGTGTTGAATATAATAAAGTTACTTTTAATGTTGCAGTTGATGCAACTAAAGCGGCGATAAAGAGGTCTGTTGAGGCTTTATTCGAAGTGAAAGTAACGAAAGTGAATGTAATAAATGTTAAAGGTAAAACTAAAGTTTTTCGTGGTACTCGTGGTAAGAGAAAAGATACAAGAAAGGCTATAGTTACTTTGGCTGAGGGTAATAACATTGATATTGGTACATCAATTTAAGTTGTTGGGAAATTAAGAAATGGCATTAAAGACATATAAACCAAATACTCCTTCGCAGCGTGAGCTGGTATTAGTCGACCGTAGTGAATTATGGAAGGGTAAGCCGGTGAAGGCCTTGACAAAGGGCTTAAAGAAAACTGGTGGACGTAATAATAACGGTCACATCACCACGCGTCACATTGGTGGCGGTCATAAAAAATCTTTTCGCTTAATTGATTTTAAGCGCAATAAGTTTGATACTCCTGCGACTGTTGAGCGTATTGAGTATGATCCGAACCGTACTGCTTTTATTGCTCTTGTGAAATATAAAGATGGTCAGTTGGCCTATATTTTAGCGCCTCAGCGTTTGCAAGTTGGTGATAAAGTTGTATCCGGTGAAAAGGTGGATATCAAGCCGGGTAACGCACTGCCACTAAAAAATATTCCTGTGGGCACAATCGTTCATAATATTGAAATGAAACCTGGTAAGGGTGGGCAGCTTGCAAGAGCAGCTGGTGGTTATGCTCAGTTAACCGGTAAAGATTCGGGTTATGCGTTGCTTCGTCTTAGATCCGGCGAAGTAAGGTTGGTTCGCGCAGATTGTATGGCGACGATTGGCGCTGTATCGAATTCAGATCATCAGAATATTAATATTGGTAAGGCTGGTAGGAATCGTTGGAAAGGAAAGCGCCCGACAGTTCGTGGTGTTGTAATGAATCCGGTGGATCATCCGCATGGTGGTGGTGAGGGTAAAACTTCAGGCGGCCGTCACCCGGTTACTCCTTGGGGTAAGCCTACTAAAGGTAAGAGAACGCGTAGTAACAAACGTACGAACAAGTTTATTGTTCGTCGTAGATATGATAAATAAAGGAGAAATTTGATGGGACGATCGGTTTGGAAAGGTCCTTTTGTTGACGAATATGTGTTGAGGAAGGCTGCGGCGTCGGAAGGTTCGCGTCACAAGATCATAAAAATATGGTCGAGACGTTCTACTATTTTGCCGCAGTTTGTTGGTTTGAATTTTGGTGTTTATAACGGAAGAAAATTTATTCCGGTTTCGATTGTTGAAGAGATGGTTGGTCGTAAGTTCGGAGAATTTTCTCCTACCAGAACTTTTTATGGTCATACCGCGGATAAAAAGGCTAAGAGGAATTAAAGATGGGAAAAGCAGCTGTTGCAAGAAGATTAAGTGATGCAGAGGCGAGTGCGAAGTTGACTAAGCTTCGTGTGAGCCCGCAAAAGCTCAATATTGTTGCTGGTTTAATTAGGGGTATGAAGGTCGATTTGGCCTTGGTGCAACTGGAATTTTGTAGCAAGAGAATAGCTAAAGATGTAAGAGATCTTTTGATATCGGCTATTGCTAATGCAGAAAATAATCATGGTTTGGATATTGACCGTTTGGTTGTGTTTGAAGTTAAGGTTGGCAGGGCGTTGGTTATGAAGAGATTCAGAGCTAGAGCAAGAGGTCGTGGTGCTAGAATAATTAAGCCGTTTAGCAATTTGGAAATAATTTTACGTGAAAGCGAAGAGGAGTAGGTAAGTGGGACAAAAAGCAAGAGCCATCGGCCTTAGAATTGGAATAAATCGTACATGGGATTCACGCTGGTATGCAGATGGTGATGAATATGCAGATCATTTACACCAGGATCTGAAGATCAGGGCGCATATTAAGAAAAAAATGCGTTTTTCTGGTATCAGTAAGGTGATTGTTGAGCGCTCTGCGAAAAAAGTTCGTGTTTCGATCCACACTTCGCGTCCGGGTATTATTATTGGAAAGAAAGGTGCTGATATTGAGAAGATTAAAAGAGATTTAACTAAAATTGCAGGCGCAGAAGTTAGTTTAAATATAGTAGAAATTAGAAAGCCTGAGGCCGATTCTATTTTGGTAGCTGAAGGGATTGCTCAACAATTAGAAAAAAGAGTGTCATTTAGAAGAGCAATGAAACGGGCTATGCAATCGGCATTTAGATCAGGCGCTTTGGGCATAAGAGTTAATTGTTCAGGACGTTTGGGCGGAGCAGAAATCGCGCGTATGGAATGGTATCGTGAAGGACGTGTGCCTTTGCATACACTGCGCGCTGATATAGATTATGGTGTTGCTGAAGCTAATACTACTTATGGTGTTATTGGTATTAAAGTATGGATCTACAAGGGTGATATATATACAAAAGCTGAGACTGAAGATAAAAAATCTGTTGGAGAGTCTGTAAGCATAGAAGAAATAAAAGGTAAGGGGAAAGCGTAATGTTACAACCTAAAAAAACTAAATTCCGTAAGGCGCATAAAGGGCGTATTCATGGGCTTGCCAAGGGCGGTACTGACTTGAATTTTGCGCAATATGGCTTGAAGGCCTTGGAGCCGGGAAGAATTACGGCGCGACAAATTGAGGCTGTAAGGCGTGCTATTCAACGTCATGTAAAAAGAGCTGGTAAATTATGGGTCAGAGTTTTTCCTGATATTCCGGTTTCTGCCAAACCTGCAGAAGTGCGTATGGGTAAAGGTAAGGGAACTCCGGAATTTTGGATTGCCAGGGTTAAGCCAGGCAGAATTATGTTCGAGCTTGATGGTGTACCTGAAGAAGTGGCAGTTGGTGCTTTTAAAAAAGCTGGCGCAAAATTGCCTATAGCGGTTAAATTTGTGAAAAGAGTTGGTGAGGACGATTAGATGAAAATTTCGGAAATTCGTGGAAAAACAGAAGATCAGCTAAAAGAGCTTCTTCTGAATTTAAAAAAAGAAGCTTTTAACCTTCGTTTTCAGAAGGTTAGTGGTGAATTGGAAAAAACTAGCAGAATAAGAGAAGTAAGGCGCGCGGTTGCTCGTGTTTTGACTGTGCTAGGTGATCAAAAGGAGAAAAAAAATGCCTAAACGTGTATTGCGAGGCGTAGTAGTTGGCGATAGAGCTAATAAAACGATTACTGTAAAGGTTGAACGCCGGGTGCCCCATCCTGTCTATAAAAAAATTGTTACTGTGAGTAAGAATTATTCTGCTCATGATGAGAATAATATCTACAAGATTGGTGATATCGTTAAAATTAGCGAATGCAAGCCGATTTCTAAAACAAAGAAGTGGGAAGTCGTTGCAGAAGCGGCATAATAAATATAAGTGAGTTGTTGCAAATTTTATGTGGCTCATAGAAATTAATTTGAATGAAGTATTAAGGGTTTTAATTATGATACAGATGCAGTCAAAGCTAGTTGTGGCAGATAATTCAGGCGCACAGTTGGTTCAATGTATTAAGGTGTTGGGTGGTTCCAAAAGGAGAACGGCATCTGTTGGTGATATTATCGTGGTATCGGTGAAAAAAGCGATACCTCGCGGTAAGGTAAAAAAAGGTGATGTAAAACGTGCTGTTATCGTTAGAACGGCGAAAGAAATTTATAGACCAGATGGCAGTGGTATACGTTTTGATGTGAATGCATGTGTATTAATTAATGAACAAAAAGAGCCGATTGGAACGCGTATTTTTGGCCCTGTTACCAGGGAGTTGAGAAGTGTCGGGTTTATGAAAATTGTATCATTAGCTCCGGAGGTATTGTAAATGACGGCAGTAAAGTTAAAGATTAAGAAAGGCGATAAAGTAATTGTAATCGCTGGAAAAGATAAGGGTAAGTCCGGAGAAGTGATCGAAGTTATTCCGGCTAAAAAGAGAGTTCGCGTTACAGGCGTTAATGTTGTAAAACGCCATGTAAAAGCGGGTGTGGCTGGCCCTGGTGGAATTGTTGAAAGTGAGCTATCCTTGCATGTTTCAAATGTTTCTCATTTGGATCCCAAAGAGAAAAAAGCAACGGCAACAAAGACGGGTGTAAAATTTTTAAAAGATGGTAAAAAAGTAAGGTTTGCTAAAAAATCTGGTGAAGTGATTGATAATTAGGAATAAAAATTATGGCAGCTAATTTATATAAATTATATAATGATAAAATTAAGAAGGACTTGCAAGGTAAGTTTAATTACAAAAATCCTATGCAAATTCCAAAGATAACGAAAGTTACTTTAAATATGGGAGTGGGTGAAGCCGCTGCGGATTCTAAGGTTATTAACTACGCTATTGCTGATATGGCCACGATTTCCGGGCAGAAACCGTTAGTTACAAAATCCCGTAAATCTATAGCCGGGTTCAAGTTAAGAGAAGGTCAGGCGGTTGGTTGTAAAGTAACATTGCGCGGTGATCGGGCATATGAATTTATTGAAAGACTTGTAAATATGGCGCTTCCTCGCGTTAGAGATTTTAGAGGGCTTTCCGGCAAGGGTTTTGATGGGAACGGTAATTATTCTTTCGGTTTGAAAGAGCAGATTGTTTTTCCTGAAATTGAATATGATAAAATTGATAAAGTTCGCGGGATGGATATTAATATTACAACGACTGCAAGTAATGATAATGAAGCCAAAGAACTTTTAAAATTGTTTAATCTACCATTTTTTAATTAGCAGGAATATTTTATATGGCAAAAGTCAGCATGGTTCAAAGGGATTTAAAAAGAACGCGTATAGTTAAAAAATACGCTGAGAAGCGCAAGGAGTTGAAGGCTATTATCATGAATAAAAGCATTTCGCTTGAAGAACGTTTTGAAGCGCAATTGCAGTTAAATAAATTACCTCGTAATAGTTCGAAAGCCAGACAGCGCAATCGTTGTCAGGTGACTGGGCGTCCTCGTGGTTTTTATCGTAAGTTTAAAATGTCACGTATTGCGCTTAGGGAGCTTGCAGCTTTCGGCATGATTCCTGGCGTAACAAAATCAAGTTGGTAGGAAAATATTATGACGATGACGGACCCTATAGCAGATATGTTAACTAGAATTCGCAATGGACAGCGGCGCGGGCTGTTTACTATAAGCTCGCCTTATTCAAAATTTCGTGCTGCGGTTTTGGAAGTTTTGAAAAAAGAAGGTTATATTAGAGAGTATAGTAAAGTTGAGAATAAAGATGGCAAGCCTGAGCTTATTATAGAGCTTAAATATATGGATGGTGAGCCGGTCATTAAGGAAATTAAAAAAGAGTCGACACCAGGTTGTAGAAATTATTCAAAAATTTCTGATTTACCAAAAATTTATAATGGCTTGGGTATTGCGATTATATCTACATCAAGAGGTGTTTTATCAGATTTTGATGCGCGTCGGTTGAATGTTGGCGGTGAAGTAATCTGTATAGTATTTTAGGAGTTTAAAATGTCACGAGTAGGTAAGTTACCTGTTGCAGTTCCAAAGGATGTGCAGGTCGAAATAGTAGAAAAAGAAATTATTATAAAAGGTAAGCTTGGCGAGTTGAAAGCTACTATCACGGGTGATGTGAAAGTTACTTATGAAGAAGCTTCTGATGAATCTTCCGAGGGCGGAGCAGCTTTGGCAAAAATTTTGATAGCGCCGTCTAATGATTCGCAGCAAGCGCGTGCAATGTGGGGAACGGTTAGAAGTAATCTTAACAATATGGTTAAGGGTGTTTCTGAGGGTTTTAATATTAGATTGACGATATTTGGTGTTGGTTATCGTACACAAACCGACGGCAAGGTTTTAACTTTATCCCTGGGCTATAGTCATGATATTAAATATGCCTTACCTGCTGGTATTACAGTAAAATGTGAGAAACCGACTTTGGTGGTTATTTCAGGGGCTGATAAGCAAAAGGTTGGACAAATTGCGGGGGAGTTGATAAAACTTCGTCCGGTTGAGCCTTATAAAGGTAAGGGTATTTACATTGAGGGAACTAAAGTCCGTCGTAAAGAAGGTAAGAAAAAATAGGTAAAATTATGGCAAATGCATTATTAAAACGTAAATTTAGAGTACGTAGTGCTCTTCGGAAGAGAAATAGATCAGGGCGTGTAAGACTGTCGGTTTTTCGCTCTAATCAACATATTTATGCGCAGCTAATCGATGACGAAAAGGGGATTACTATTGCTTCCGCCTCGTCTAAAGTTGCTAAAGCTAAATGTGGTTCGAATGTTGAAGCAGCAAAGAATGTTGGGGCTTTGATTGCGAAAGCTGGAAAGGCTAAAAAAATTACAGAAGTTGTTTTTGACCGTGGTGGTTATTTATATCATGGGCGTGTTAAGGCTTTGGCCGAAGCGGCGCGTGAAAATGGTTTGAAATTCTAGGTTAAAAAATTTAGGTAGGTTATGGCTAAAAATAAGTACGATAAAAAGAAGAAAGACGAAAATAATGATGCACAATCGGATATAGTTGAGCATCTGGTTTCTATTCGTCGTGTCTCAAAAGTTGTAAAAGGTGGGCGGCGTTTTGGCTTTTCTGCATTAGTTGTTGCAGGTGATGGTAAAGGGCGAGTTGGATATGGTTCTGGCAGCGGCTTGGAAGTTATGGATGCAAAACGTAAGGCGGTTGAGGCTGCGAAAAAAAACATGGTTCGCGTTCCTTTAAAGGAGGGGCGCACTTTGCATCATGATGTTATGGGGCGTTTTGGAGCTGGCAAGGTAAATATTCGTTCGGCTCCGGCCGGTACCGGAGTTATTGCGGGTGGGCCTTTGCGGGCTGTATTTGAAAGTTTGGGTGTGCATGATGTTGTTGTAAAATCAATTGGTAGCCAAAACCCACATAATATGGTAAAAGCTTGTTTTGAAGCATTTAAAAAATTAGGTTCGCCGCGGGCAATTGCTGAAAAACGCGGTATGAAAATTGGTGATATTATTGGCAGGCGCGAAGGTGCCTTAGTTGAGGATAAAGAAGATGACAAAAAAGAAGACTAAAACGATAAAAGTTACTCAAATTGCTAGTGCGATTGGGCGTCCTCAAGATCAGAAGCAAACTCTGGTTGGTCTTGGTTTGAATAAAATCCGTCGCAGTCGTGAGCTGGAGGATACTCCATCGGTGCGTGGTATGATTAAGAAGGTTAAACACTTGCTGAAAATTGAAGAAGCGGCCTAGTTTTTCCTACGTTGTCGTTATTTAATTTATAAAACACTTACAATTTCTTTAGTTTTAAAGGTAAATGATATGAAGTTAAACGAACTACAAAATGAACAATGCCCTCGTAAAAACCGTAAAAGAGTTGGACGTGGCATTGGTTCTGGCAAAGGAAAGACTTGCGGAAGAGGTCATAAAGGACAAAAATCAAGAGCTGGTTCTTCTATCAACGGTTTTGAAGGTGGCCAAATGCCGATCTATATACGCGTGCCAAAACGTGGTTTTGTTAATAAATTTCGTGTCGAATTTCAGGTTATAAATCTTGGTGATTTGCAAAGATTTGTCGACTCTAAGAAAATATCGGCAAGCAAAGTGATAAGCCGAGAGTCTTTATATCAGGCTGGAATTATCAAGAAAATGCACTTGCCGGTAAAAATTTTAGGTAAAGGTGTGATTAAAGCGAGCTTGAAATTGGAAGTTGATGCAGCCTCAAAAACGGCGATTGCTTTGATTGAAAAGGCTGGTGGTAAAGTTACTTTGCCGAAGACAAAGGAAGAAAAAGCTGCTTAATTTTAATGGTTTTTTTAGGTAAAAAAGAGAAGTTATGTCATCTGCTGCAGAAAAATTAGCATCAAGTGTGAATCTGGGAGTTTTTAGTCAAGCTAAAGAGCTGAAGAGGCGTATTTGGTTTACGCTAGCGGCTTTGGTCATATATCGTGTCGGGACTTATATCCCTCTTCCCAATATTGATCCTAATGCTTTAGACCAGTTAATGCGACAAAATGCCGGCGGTGTTTTGGGCATGTTTAACATGTTTTCAGGTGGTGCGTTGGGTCGTATGACCATTTTTGCGCTGAATATAATGCCTTATATTACCGCGTCAATTATTATGCAATTGATGACGGTTGTGTCATCTCATATGGAAGGTCTGAAAAAAGACGGTGAGGCGGGCAGGCGAAAAATCACGCAATATACGCGTTATGCAACGGTTGTTCTCGCGGCATTTCAAGGGTTTGGAATAGCTGTCGGTTTGGAAGGAATGAGCGGTGGCTCGAGTCAGGTTGTTATTGATCCGGGTATGTTTTTTCGCATCACTACTGTAACGACTTTGGTGGGCGGAACATTATTTCTGATGTGGCTTGGTGAACAAATTACCGCGCGTGGTATAGGTAATGGCATATCTTTAATCATTTTTGCCGGTATTGTGGCGGAACTTCCTTCGGCACTAGCAAGTACTTTTGATTTGGGTCGGACGGGGGCGCTTTC
>JAJRPW010000079.1 GCA_024280585.1 Alphaproteobacteria bacterium | reverse complement strand
TTCATTTATGGTTAAAGACATTCCATTCCCATGATAATACCAGCCCCCTTGAGGAAGAGTATAATTATCAGGATTTGCAGCAACATTATTATCTGTATTTTTGGGAGAGCTTCCTTGTTTATCACGACCATGGCGGTGAGCCGCTCTTTGCGCCCCCGACCTTCTGCCCGCCGCCGGGTTTGCAGCATTTTGGCCATCTTCATAAACTAAAACGCTATCGCCTAAGTTATCTATGCCTATCAATTTTTGCGAAACCGCCTCAAGCGCCTTATTAATATGGTAAAGCGCAGCTCCCTTATTACTTTTAAATACTATTTTATTAGCTCGATTGACGCTAATACAATCTCCTTTATTTACAAGCCAGTCTGCCATTTTATCTGCACATAAACCTCTATAACTAGGCACAAAATTATTCCATTCAGAACCTTTATTTTGTATTATGGAAACCATAAAACGCCTAAATTCATCATTAGTTGAAAGCCCCTCAGTGACTTTTTCCACTAATTTTTCTCGTGGATTTTGACCTATAACCTTGGAGTTAAATCTTTTGTTAGCCTTCAGCTCAGATATTTTAACTGCAACTAATTCCCCTATATTTTTAATAAATGCCTCATATGCCACATTGCCAGTGCCATAAACATTATGGCTAGCATTATAAGTACCGCTGGCATTTCTTCCATCATGCCTTCCAGGCATATTAAAAATACCGTATGTATCTCTAGACATTTTATCTTCCCTTTATTTAATTTATTTCCTAAGTTTGACGCAATGTAATACAAATACAACTAAAAGTCAAGCTGTTTTATATTTCAGAAAATAAAAGCTTATAACAGCCCTTATCCAAACTTTCTACTTGATAATTATTATTAATAAGTGTATAGCTATCCGCAACGAGGCTGATAATCATTATTAACTGCAGGGTAAACATGTTTTACAAAAAATTTATTGTTATAATGATAGTGTTTGCAGGGTTTTTATACCTTGTCGGAGGGAAGTACCTTGCCGGAAAAAACGATAATATAGCGGAAATATCCTCGGAAGTGAATGTCTATTCATCCAGAAAAGAAGCGTTGGTAAGCGAATTATTTGATGAATTCACGGCCGAAACCGGTATTAAAGTTAACTTTATTATCGATAAAGCTCCAAAATTACTGGAAAGACTAAAAAGTGAGGGAAAAAACAGCCCGGCCGATTTATTTTTAACTTCCGATGTTGGAAACCTACAAAAGGCCAGTGATTTAGGGCTTTTGCGCCCTATTAAATCCAAAATACTAAACGAAAATATCCCGGAAAATCTACGTGACGATGAGGGGCGCTGGTTTGGCCTGAGCCGTCGGGTACGCGCTATTTTTTACGCCAAAGACCGCGTAAACCCCGAACAGTTATCAACATACGAGGATTTAGCTGATGAAAAATGGCGCGGAAAAATATTAATCCGCTCATCCAGCAACATATATAACCAGTCTTTATTGGCCTCTTTAATCGAAGTTAATGGCGAAGATGCCGCGCGAAAATGGGTAAAAGGACTGGTTGCGAACATGGCCAGAAAGCCACAAGGCGGCGACACTGACCAGCTGCGCGCACTTGCCGCCGGACAGGGCGACATCGCCGTCGCCAACAGCTATTATTACGGCAGATTACAAGCCTCATCAAAGGAAAAAGACCAGCAAGTAGCCGATAAAATCGCTATTTTTTTCCCTAATCAAATGGGACGAGGAGCCCATGTTAATATCAGCGGCGGCGGCCTGACAACTTCATCTAAAAACTTAACTAATGCCATTAAGCTACTGGAATTTCTGTCGAATCCCTCCTCTCAAGAATTTTATGCCCAAGTCAATCATGAATTTCCAATCAGCAAAGAAATAACTGTCTCAAATACAATAAAAAACTGGGGTAGCTTCCAGGCGGATTCTAGTAATTTATTGAAATTTTCCAGGTACTTAAACAAATCTATTAAGATTTCGGATGAAGAAGGCTGGCGATAGTTTATTGCAATAGGTTATATTACTTTTTGAATGGATATGTTACAAACTATATATGTCTGATAAAATTTCTCTAAAGCTTAGTTTTCCGGTGTTTATCGTCGCAGTTTTATTTTTACTGCCCATCATTGTTGTTGCCTATTCGGCTTTTTTACCATGGGGAGACAATGCCACACATGTTTTACAAAATACCCTGCCAAACTATATAGAAAATAGCCTTTTTCTGATGATTGGAGTTGGCTTTTTAACCTTTTTTATAGGCACTGTGACCGCCTGGCTTGTGAATTTTTATTCCTTTCCCGGCAAAAAAATTTTTACTGTGGCACTTTTGTTTCCATTGGCAATTCCGACCTATGTTGACGCCTTTGTTTATGGGCATATCTTCGACTATGCCGGCCCACTGCAATCTTATTTACGCGACTTTTTTAACTGGCAAAAGGACGATTATTCTTTTTTCGAAATACGCTCAATCGGCGGCGCTATTTTTGTCATGTCAATGGCTCTATACCCCTATGTTTACTTGCTTTGCTACGTTGCTTTCAAAAAATCCGCTGATTTAATATTAGTCTCTAAAAGCCTTGGGATATCAGGTTTTGAAATGTTTTACAAAGTGGCCATTCCCGCGATAAGGCCAGCAATTATAGCCGGAATTTCACTCGCCTTAATGGAAAGCCTGTCGGATTTTGGAACAGTTCAGCATTTTGCCGTCGACAGTTTTACAACCGCGATATATCGCAGCTGGTTTGGAATGGGCGACTATCATTTGGCCGCCAGACTATCAGCATTTTTGATGTTTTTTATATTTATCCTTGTTTTTCTGGAGAAAGCCTCGCGGAGACAAGCCGGCTACCAGTCAATAGATACGCTACAAAACAATCACATAACAGGCTTCAAACTCACAAAACGGCAGTCATTCGCCGCATCATTACTCTGCTTCATTCCAATTTTATTTGGAGCCTTATTACCTATTTATCAATTACTTGTATGGCTTTTTGAAAGTTATACATTAACTTTTGACGCACGTTTTATGTCATACACGCTTAACTCATTAAAATTATCATTCACCACGGCTTTTATTACTGTATTTTTATCGGTTTTATTTGCCTATATCTTACGTTTTGGCAAAAATAAATATTTATCTTACTTGATAAAATTTTCCAGCATGGGTTATGCCATCCCCGGATCTGTCGTTGCCGTAGGCATACTGGTTTTATTAGGCACTACAGACAAGTTTTTAGACCAATATTTCGACACAGGATTGCTACTTAGCGGCACAATGGTCGCGCTCGTTTTTGCCTATGTTTTCAGGTTTTTTGTTATATCACTAAACTCCATCGAATCCGGCCTCGAAAAAATCAATAAAGAAGTCGATTGGTCCGCCAAAATATTAGGTAAAAACAGCTGGATAACCTTGATAAAAGTACACACACCAATTATATGGACCAGTATTGCTACAGCTTTTTTAATGGTTTTCGTTGAATCAATAAAAGAGCTGCCCGCAACATTAATAATACGCCCGTTTAACTTTGAAACCCTGGCAACCTACACATACCAACTAGCTTCGGACGAACGGCTGGCGGACTCCTCCGGCCCGGCTCTTATGATTATACTTGTCGGCCTGATTCCGGTCGCTATACTCACTAAAATTTTCTTAAAAAGGTAAGATATGAACGACTTAATACTGGAAAATATTTCGCATTCATATGACAATGAAATGGTCATAAAAGAATTTTCCTTAAGGGCTAAATCAGGAGGAATAACCTGTCTTTTAGGCCCTTCTGGCTGCGGAAAATCGACAGCCTTGCGAATTGCCGCCGGATTAGAAAACATACAAAATGGCAAAATCTTTATCGGTAATAAGAATATATCCAAAACCCCGGTAGAAGATAGAAATATAGGACTCGTATTCCAGAATTCATCGCTATTTCCACACTTAACAGCACTCAAAAATGTTGCATTTGGCATAAAAAAATCAGCAAATAAACAAAAATTGGCGCAAAACTTCCTGAAACAGGTGCGTATGGAAGATTTTAAAGATTCATATCCCTCAATGCTGTCAGGTGGCCAACAGCAAAGAGTAGCATTGGCAAGGGCTTTAGCCCATAAACCACGTATTATGTTGCTTGATGAACCGTTCGCAAATCTGGACATGACTTTAAGGAAAACAATCAGAGAGGAGGCATTATTCTTATTAAAATCAGCTAATATACCTGTTTTAATGGTCACACACGACCCTGATGAGGCTTTGCAAATGGCCGATAAAATTTATGTCATGCAAAGCGGTCAAATAATTGACGAAGGAACCCCGGTAGAACTTTATAAAAATCCGGCGAATGAATTTGTAGCAGGATTTTTTGGCGACTTAAATGTCATACATGGCACAGTCAAAAAAGGCATGATTCAAACCGCTATTGGAGAGTTTTCAGTAAAAAATTTCGCTGATTCATCCAGAATTAAACTGGTAATTCGCCCTGAATTTATAAAAGTTAGTGACACTCAATTTAAAAACAGTATAAAGGATAGGGTAGAAAATGTTAGATTTTTAGGCTCAACCACTGTAGTATATTTGCTCGTGGGCGATGTTCGCTTGAAAATCAAAGTGATGAATCAAAAAACACCTAAAACAGGCGATAAAATTTATTTTAAAGTCAGTGATTTTTTGATTTTTCCGGATGAATAAAATTATGAGGTTTTAAAATGGCTCCCAGTCTTTGGCAATTATTACTGGTTTTAATCGTTGTTTTTGTTATATTTGGCGCAGGAAAATTACCGAATGTCATGGGCGACATTGGCAAAGGCGTAAAAAATATGCGCGAAGGTCTTAAAGGCGATGATGAAACGGATGAAGAAATCAAAAAAATTAAGTCAAAAAAGAACAAATAATTTTATTTAAAATGAATTAATGAAAAAAGAGCAAAGATCGGCCTCAGATGTTTTAGAAGGTGTAGTAAGGGATAATCTTGCTGATTATATATCACTGAGGGAGATTAAAATATCCTTGCATGAGCGCGGTTTTGGCCTTTTGATGATTATATTCGCCCTGCCTTTATCTATACCACTTCCCCTGCCGCCCGGCGCCACATTCATCCCGGCATTGCCGCTTGTCTGGTTTTCTATCCAAATGCTGCAAGGAGTTGATTCGCCGTGGCTGCCGAACTGGATTGCAAAAAAGAAAATAAAACGTGAAACAGTAGCATTAATCATCGAAAAAGGCGCGCCATATCTTAAAAAAATTGAGAAACTATTGCGCGCAAGATTTCCCTTCGCTTCTTCTAGGAAAGGAGAAAGGCTCGTCGGGCTATTTTGCCTCATTTTTTCAATATCAATCTTAATTCCGCTGCCATTTACTAATTTAATTCCGGCCGTTGGGATTGTCCTGATGTCCCTGGGGTTATTGAGTAAAGACGGAATAGTTATTGCGCTGGGCATGATACTTGGCAGCATCGGAATTGCCATCACAGGGCTGATTATTTTGCTCGGAAAAGAAGCGGTGATGGGCGTAATGGGGATGGCATCCGGTGGATAATATGCAAAAAATACTATAGTCCGTACCATCGGCGCCTCGAAGAAAATAACTATTTATTCCGCTTCGTATCATTAAACAAAGGCAAAGGCACAGCAGCCCCGCCTCGATCGGCTACTTCGATCGGATATTCCGCAGTAAAACACGCATCACAATATTGCGGAGAATCGTTCTTTCGTGACTTTTCGCCGGTTGCACGATATAAACCATCAATAGTTACAAATTCTAAACTATCCACACCAATAATTTTTGCTATCTCACTAACATCATGATTTGCCGCGATTAATTTATCCTTATCCGGTGTGTCCACCCCATAAAAACAAGGATCCGTCGTTGGCGGACTGGCGATTCGCATATGAATTTTCTTAGCTCCCGCTTCCCGCACCATATTCACAATTTTTTTCGAAGTCGTCCCGCGCACGATGGAATCATCCACCAAAATCACATCTTTGCCTTCCAGCACCGACTTATTGGCGTTATGCTTCAATTTCACACCCAAATTCCGGACATGATCAGTTGGCTCGATAAAAGTTCTGCCAACGTAATGATTCCTTATAATCCCAAGTTCAAAAGGCAAACCCGCCTCTTTCGCATAACCCAAAGCCGCCGGCACACCCGAATCCGGTACAGGCACAACGACATCAGCCTTGACATGACTCTCTTTTGCCAATTCCGCACCAATTTTATTACGCACATCATAGACCTGTTTTCCCTCTACAAAGCTGTCTGGCCTTGAGAAATAAACATATTCAAACACACAAAATCTCTGGTTTTTCTGGGCAAAAGGCTTGCTACTATGGAAGCCATCTTTATCAATAATAATCAGCTCGCCCGGCTCGACATCACGCACATATTCCGCGCCGATTATATCCAGCCCGCATGTTTCCGATGAAAAAACATAAGCGCTACCAAGCATTCCCATCACTAACGGCCTAACTCCATGCGGATCACGCGCGGCAATAATTTTTTTCTGCGAAAGGGCCACCAATGAATATGCCCCCTCAGCTTTCTTCAAAGCATCCACAATTCTGTCGGCAACCCGTAGATATTTACTGGTGGCAATTAGATGTATAAATATTTCAGTATCCATATCCGATTGAAATATAGAGCCTTCTTTGATTAAATCCTTGCGTAATACGCCCGCATTTGTCAGATTTCCGTTATGTGCAATCGCCAACCCACCAAAGGTAAATTCAGCAAAAACAGGCTGAATATTCCTTGTATGCTTGTCGCCCGAGGTTGAATATCGTACATGGCCAATCGCCACGTTGCCCTCTAAAGATTCAATAACGTCCTTGGAATTAAAATTATCTCCAACATGGCCAAGCGCTTTATGGCTGAAAAACTGGTTATTACTAAAGCTCACTATTCCAGCTGATTCTTGTCCCCGATGCTGCAAAGCGTGCAGCCCAAGCGCCGTATGCGCCGCTGCGTCATCATTGCCATAGACCGCAAAAACGCCACATTCATCGTTTAAAACATCGTCAGATTCGGTATAAAAATCATCCAGCATAGTTTTTCATAAATGCGTTATATAATAGTCGCGAATAATATACAGTCTTTTAATCAAAACACAAGGTAAATAGAATTTTTAATCCAGGGCAAAATCATGAATACCACTTTTCTTCTCTAAAATCCTAATCTTTACAACCTGAAGTGGTGGTATCTGAGCTTATGTTTTGTGCTACTTTGCCTACAAATGCTGAGTCATACCAGCGTCGGCTGGTATCCAGTCCTGATTAAAAAAATACTGCTTACGCGATGGGTAGTGATTGAATTATTCTATTAGGACTGGATTCCAGCCTGCGCTGGAATGACTCAAAATAATTAAGATAAAATTATATAAAACATAAGGTTAGCATAGAAAAAAGTTGTGCAGGTATAAAATACAACACCCTAGATTGCACTCATGCGTTTGCCCTGTATATTAATCAGCAAAAAGTTCTACAACCCTTAGCCAAAAGATTATAATGCAGCACCTTTTCCAACATGCCCTTCCTTGGCAACCCTGTCATTTAGAGCAGCAGCATGGCTAAAACCGTTTTTATCAGGCGTTTGAGGCGTTTGAAGATAAATCTGATCCTTGATCCTGCGGGCTATCTTATATTCCTGCTTTGGAACAGGGCGCGCACCTATCTCTTCCAGATATGCCGCAAAATAACCTATAATACAATCAGTGGTGCCATGCCGGGAAATATTCGTTTCACCATTGGCCGGCTCTATTACTCCCCTTATTTTTTCGAGCATATTATCCCACGAGGAACGTACATCACTGAGAAAATATAATACTCTTACCGAATCATTATAATCAACTTTACCATCAAAAACATCTCCTGGAACGAACCCGCCTTTTCTAGCAATA
>JAJRPW010000078.1 GCA_024280585.1 Alphaproteobacteria bacterium | reverse complement strand
TGGATAAATTAAAAAAATCTTGTGATATTGGATATAGTCGCTTGTCCATAAAAAAACTCCATATTTTGGATGGCAAAGAAGAAGTTTACAGGATATTTTTAAATGAGACAACCTTTGTTAACAGTGTCTAATGTTTCTTCTTGCTGCAACGCCTACTGAAGCGCCCCTTATTGCGGCACCAGAGCTCACTATCCTAGTAAATTTTCTCATAACGTTCCTATAAATATAATTATTAATAACTTAAGACGCTTTTAATAGCTAATAGAAGGCATATGGTCAATAAAATACTATATTTATTCCACGGTCATTTCATGAATACAACTAAACCTTTCTAAAACCACAGCTTTCACAGCCTTCGCTGGAATGACTCAGCATTTACACGATAAAATAATATAAAACATAAGGTTAGTATAATAATGGCAAGTTGAATAAATATACAATACTTTAAGTTGTATTCATGAAATTACCGTGATATTTACTCCCCGCCTATCCTATCCGTCAAACTAGCCACAATAAAATCATCGAGATCGCCGTCCAAAACCGCATTAGTATTCGATGTTTCATGCGATGTGCGCAGGTCTTTTACCATTTGATATGGATGCAGGACATATGAACGAATTTGGTGCCCCCATCCAATATCGGTTTTGCTGGCATTTTCCTTGTTTTTCTCCTCTTCCTGCTTTTGTAGTTCAAGCTCATAAAGCCGCGCGCGCAGCATGTTATATGCCTCGGCTCGGTTGCGATGTTGCGAACGGCTATCCTGACACTGCACGGCTATATTTGTCGGAAGATGAGTGATTCTAACCGCAGAATCGGTCTTGTTTATATGCTGCCCGCCTGCACCTGACGCGCGATATGTATCAATCCGCAGATCCTTCTCATCAATTTCAATCTCGATCGTATCGTCAATAACCGGATAAACCCAAGCACTGGCAAAGGATGTATGGCGTTTTGCATTACTGTCAAACGGGGAAATCCGCACCAGGCGATGGACACCACTCTCTGTTTTTGCCCAGCCATAGGCGTTATGCCCGCATATTTTTATTGTTACCGATTTTATTCCGACTTCCTCGCCCGGTGTTTGTTCGATTATTGTGGCTTTAAATTCACGGCGCTCAGCCCAGCGTAAATACATACGCAGCAGCATTTCTGCCCAGTCTTGTGACTCGGTTCCGCCTGCTCCTGCATGAATCTCCAGGAAGCAATCATTGGCGTCCACTTCGCCGGAAAATAAACATTCCGCTTTTTGTTTTCTGGTTTGTTTTTCCAGTTTGCCAAGCGCGTCTTCTGCTTCTTTTATAGTTTCCGCATCATTTTCAGCTTCACCAAGTTTAATCAGCTCAATATTATCTTCCAGATCCTGCGCTGTTTTGGCATAATTATTTAAGGAGTTTTCAAGAAAAGTCTTTTCTTTAAGCAAGCTGCTGGCACGTTTTTGGTCATCCCAAAGTGCTGGGTCTTCGCATAATTTATTCAGCTCATCGAGGCGTAATCTGGATTTATCAAGGTCAAAGATACCTCCCTAGCAGCGCTAGATTTTCTTTGATATTTCCTGTTATTTCTAGTGTTTCCGGTGTCATGCTTAATAAACCTCTCCGGAGTTGAAATTAGATTCGACTTCTATGCCATCTTCCGAAGTTGGAGTAAATACCCCGGCAGTAGAGGATGTAGGCTCAGTTCCGGCTCGGAAAGCTTCATAAATTATATTATGTTTAGGTGTGCCGGGTGCGGGCAAAAGTCCGGTTTTTGCATCAATTTTTACTAATTTTATGCCATCTGCCCGGCGAAATGGGATGTCCGGCTCGCCTTTTAATGCGTGTTTCATAAAGTCTTTCCAGATCGGAAGTGACGCGGATGCTCCTGTTTCATATTTACCAAGGCTTTTTGGTGTATCAAATCCAACATATACGCCAACGGCCAAATCAGCTGAAAATCCCATAAACCAAGTGTCGACACTGTCATTTGTGGTGCCGGTTTTTCCTGCGAGTGTATAGCCTAAATCGCGTGTGCGCTTGCCTGTTCCGCGCTGAACCACCCCTTCGAGTAATGATACAGTTTGGTAAGCTGCAATCGGATCGGCGATTTGCTCACGTTGATCCAAAACCAAAGGCGGAATTTGTAGGATATCTTCATCCGTTTCGTCTGCGTTCGCTATAATACAGCCTTTGCAGTCGCGGTTATCGTGTTTATAGATGGTTTTGCCGTGGCGACCTTGTATACGTTCAATCAGGCTTGGTTCAATTTTTTTTCCGCCATTTACCAGCATCGCATAAGCGTTAGTAAGGCTCAGCAAGTCGGTTTCGGCAGAGCCCAAAGCTACTGAAAAATTTCTGTCAGGGTGGTCGTTTATGCCGAAACGTTTTGCAATTTCTACGACTTTGCTAATTCCCATCAGTTGAGACAGGCGGACAGTCATGGTATTACGCGATTTTTCTATACCAACTCGCAAGGTCGTTGGGCCGTAATATTTACCTGAGTAATTTTGTGGTCGCCAGCCCGGCAAATCTTCACCGCGTCCAAGTTGTACTTCCTCGTCAATTATAATAGAATTTGGTGCAAAGCCATTTTCCAGTGCGGCAAGGTATACGAATGGTTTAAATGATGAGCCAGGCTGCCTTTTAGCCTGGGTTGCGCGGTTAAACTGGCTTTCGCCGTAATAATATCCGCCAACCAGAGCCAAAACGCGCCCCGTATGCGGATCCATCGCGACAATGCCGCCGCTTATTTGTGGTACTTGTTCTAGGAAGTAACTGTCATCTTTGATATTTCTGACTAAAATAATATCATTAACTGCCAGCACATCTCCCGGTTTTTTTATAGACCGTCCTTGTTCATTCTCATCAATATATTTTTTTGCCCAGACCATATATTTAAGAGGTACTTCGCCAAATTCACCGCCCTTTAGGCCTATTTTTACCGATTTGTCTGCAACTTCAAGCACCATTGCCATTGTCCAGTTTCCAATCGCCAAAGGTTCCTGCAGCTCATCGAGATCTTTTTTCCAATCCTGCACTTCGTCTATATGAGCCAAAGGCCCCCGGTAACCATGACGTTTATCGTATGCTAGCAGGCCTTTTTTTAAGGCCTTTTCTGCATAAGTCTGTAATCTCGGATCTAATGTAGTGCGGACGGCAAGGCCACTTTCATAAACCCCTTCTTCGCCATATATGCCCTCTAATTCCTGCCTTACCGCTTCAGCAAAAAATTCTGCATTGGCGACAATTTCGGTCTGGTTACGATCTGCGACAATAATTTCCTTGGCGGTAGCCAAAACCGCATCGACTTCATTAATGAATCCTTCGCCCTCCATACGGCTTATAACCCAATCGCGGCGTTCTTTGGCGCGCTCAGGGAATTTACGAGGATCTAAACTACTGGGTGCTTTTGGCAAAGATGCAAGCATAGCCGCCTCTTCGATCGTAAGTTCAGCGATGGATTTATCAAAATAATTCAGCGCAGCAGCGGCAACGCCATATGATCTGTTGCCTAAATATATCTCATTTAAGTACAGCTCCATGATTTTATCTTTGGAGAAAGCCTGGGTGATTCTAAAAGCAAGAATTGCTTCTTTCGCCTTACGGGTAAAGGATTTTTCATTGGTTAGCAGGAAGTTTTTAACGACTTGTTGAGTAATGGTTGAGCCGCCGACCAGAGATTTATTCTTGCCAAAATTAGACAGGTTTTTTACAGCAGCCCTTATAATACTAACAAAATCAACACCAGGGTGTGAATAAAAATTCTTGTCTTCTGCTGCAATAAAAGCATTAACGAGTCTTTTTGGGATGGCATTTATCGGGACAAAAAGTCGGCGTTCTTTAGCGTATTCCTCAATTATTCTGCCGTCCGCTGCATATAACCTGGTAACTGTTGGCGGAGAATATTCCGCTAATTGTGAGTAATCCGGCAAGTCCCTGCTAAAATAATAAACTGCATAAAAAGCTCCAAGTGATCCGGCCACTGTACCAATAAACATAACGGTTATTATAGCCGTTATGACCGTGCTTAGTCTGGAAAATAACTTGCCTAACATTACGTTACTCAATTTTATACTTCTTGAAATGACTATCTATAGCCCTTGCAACAGCTTTCGCCAACTTATTTTTATGCTTTTTTGAATTTAAAAGTTTTTCCTCTTTTCTATTGGATAAATACCCAAGTTCGACCAATACGGACGGGATATCCGCGCCGGTTAGAACTCTAAACCCTGCGAATCTATGTGGATTGCGTAATAATTTAGTTTTTTTCTTTAGGTTTTTTACAAGAGTTTCTGCAAAGCTTGATGATACATTTTTAGTGTCACGCTGCACCATATCGATTAATAGCGCCGACACTTCACTGATTTGCATTCCTAAATCAACTCCGTTAATTATATCCGATTTATTTTCCTTTGCAGCAAGGGCGGCGGCTTCTTTATCGGACGCATTTTCTGATAATGTATAGACTGACAACCCTCGCACCCGTTTATTTCTATGGGAATCGGCGTGGACTGACACAAACAAGTCACCTTTAACCCTTCTGGCTATATTCACTCTTTGCCGTAATTTTATATATTTATCAGTACTTCTGGTTAGATGAACTTTATATTTGCCGGTTTTTAATAATTCCCGCTTAAGTGCTTTTGCATATTTTAAGGTGATGTTTTTTTCCTTGGTTTTTTTGCGGCCAATCGAGCCTGGGTCATGCCCGCCATGGCCTGCATCAATAACTATAAGCGGTTTTCGTGGGGTCTTTAATTTTGGCTTTGGTGCAGCTATATCCATTCCTTTACGGCTGGTAGGAGAGGGGATTCCGGCTATATCAATCAATTCATTATCGGGTTGCATATCAATAACGAGACGGTGTGGATTGTTGCCATCAGGTTGTAAAACAAAGATTTTTTTTAAAGAAACAGGCTGGTTTATATCCAATACGATTCTTAAGTCCCGGCCATTTTTTTCGGCATAACGAACTGCTTTGATTCTTTTTGTCGAGCTGTGTGGGACAGCTGAATTATTCCATTTTGTGTCTTTTAAATCGATTACAACCCGCATCGGGTCTTGCAGAACAAAAATTTCATATTGCGGATTTGTACTTATATCCAGTACAAAGCGGCTGAAGTCTTTTTTATCAGCAGTACGAAAGCTGATAATGTCGGTGTTCGCAAGGGATACTTGCGGAATCGTTAGTAGAAAAATTGTAAAAATTAGCTTTATTATAAGCACTAATACACCTTTTTATAAAAAATATTGTTTATTTAAACATTAACGTATATAGTGAACGTGATATATTCTGCTGGTCACTCCAAAGCAAAAACACTATAGCACGAAACTAGCAGTCTATAAAAGAACAAATAAATTGATTATTATCGCGATAATATAAATTTTATAGCCGTGATTGGTGGATAATTACAAATGATTTTTTTTATTAAAATAATAAAAATTCTAAAAACATATCTGACAAGCTTAATAGTTGAGTCAGAACAAAAGCTTATGGAGTTTAAACTAAATGCCCAAGAGAATTTTAATAGATGCAACGCACGTGGAAGAAACACGCGTAGTTGTTTTGGAAAACGGTCGAGTGTCGGAGTTCGAATCTGAGACTTCAATTAAAAAACAATTAAAAGGAAATATTTATCTAGCAAAAATAACCCGTGTTGAACCATCGTTACAAGCAGCTTTTGTTGAGTATGGTGAGGATAGACATGGATTTTTGCCATTTTCCGAAATACATCCTGATTATTACAACATTCCCGTTGCCGATAAACAAGAGTTGCTTAGATCATTGCGTAATGAAGGTGGTTCTGACGATGATGAAGATGATGCGCCTAAAAAGAATTCTGATGATGATGCAGAAGTTGCACTTGTCTCCGAAGGTGAGGAAGAAAATGCTATAAAAAAACCATCAGATCTTTATCGAAAATATAAAATACAAGAAGTAATGAAGCGCAACCAGATTATTCTGGTGCAGGTGGAAAAGGAAGAGCGTGGCAATAAGGGCGCCTCTTTAACTACATTCTTGTCATTAGCTGGAAGATACTGTGTCTTAATGCCAAATTCTCTGCGTAAAGGTGGTGTTTCGCGCCGGATAGATTCGTATGAAGACAGGAAGCGTTTAAAGCTTATTATTAGCGATTTGAAAATCCCCGATGAAGCCGGTATAATAATCAGAACAGCAGGTTCAAAGAAAGATGCGGCTGATATTAAGGGTGATTATGATTATCTGGCTAATTTATGGAACGACATCCGGCAGGCAACGCTAAAATCGACTGCGCCGGCTTTTATTCATGCGGAAGGCGATATCATCAAAAAAACCGTTCGGGATATGTATAATGAAACGGTTGATGAGCTGCTGATTGAGGGCAAAGATGCTTATGAAACGGCGAAAACTTTTATGAAGACAGTGATGCCTTCTAATTTGCCGAAAATAAAGGCATATAGAAATAAAGTTCCGATTTTTAGCCGCTATAAGGTGGAAGAGCAAATTGCTGCTTTGTATGATTTTGAAGTTTCTTTGGAGTCAGGCGGGTCGATAGTTATTAATCCAACCGAGGCTTTGATATCAATTGATGTCAATTCGGGTCGCTCTACTTCGCAAAGAAATATTGAAGAAACGGCGTTAAGCACCAATCTCGAAGCTGCGTATGAAATTGCCAGACAGCTGCGTTTGCGCGATTTATCCGGGCTTATTGTCGCAGATTTCATTGATATGATGGATGTAAGAAACAGAAAAGCCGTTGAAAGAGCTTTGAAGGAGGCGTTTGCCAATGACCGGGCAAAAATTCAAATTGGACGAATTAGCATATTTGGCCTGCTGGAAATGTCCCGCCAAAGGCTAAGAGCCAGCTTTTTGGAAGTAAACAGCATGGTTTGCTCACATTGTAAAGGTGCAGGTGTTGTTAAAGCAACGGAATCAACGGCTGTAACGGTTTTGCGTGCAATCGAGAATGAAGTTAGTCGCGGTTCGGTTTGTGAGGCTGCGGAAGTTTTTGTAACATCATCTGTCGCAATATATATACTTAATAATAAGCGTCCGGCTTTGGCTGAAATTGAAGAGAGATATCAGGTTAAAGTTATAATCAACATTGATGAAACATTGGGAACTGATGGTTTTTCTATCGATAAAATCAGGAATTATGCACAGGAAGAGGTGAAACCATCTTATATAAAAAGTGGCAAAAATCCTGATAAACGTGAGAAAAAACCACATAACAGAAATTCTGAAAAAGATGTGGAAAATCATAACGACAAGGATAATGTTACTCCAATTGCTGACAAGGATAATAGGCAGAAACCCAGGAAAAGAAGGGATAATATAAATCAAAATGTGGATAAAAATCCTCAGTCGGACTCGTTTCTAGAAGGGCTTTGGAAAAAGATAGTGGATTAGTAACTAAAATGCTTCATCCGTTAAAATCATCTCGATCCAGCAAATTATCTGGTACTGTAACTGTTCCAGGTGATAAGTCCATCTCACACCGTTCACTAATGTTGGCGTCGCAGGCAATCGGTACTTCGCATATTTGTGGCCTTTTGGAAGGCGATGATGTGATTGCAACGGCTGATGCGCTTAGAAAATTGGGCGTTAATGTAACAAGGCAGGAAAATGGCGATTGGGTCGTTGAAGGCGTTGGCGTTGGCGGGCTGTCTGAGGCTGAGGATGTGCTGGATATGGGTAATGCCGGCACTGGAACCAGGCTGATGATGGGGTTGGTTGCAACCTATCCTTACACGACAATTTTCACCGGTGATAATAGTTTGAAATCGCGGCCAATGGCTAGAATAACCAAGCCTTTGGAGCAAATGGGTGTTGAATTTGAGGCGCGCGAGGGGTGCAGGCTGCCTTTATCGGTGAAGGGAACCAGCGATATTATGCCGATTGAATATGAGCAGGAAGTTGCATCTGCGCAGGTAAAATCCGCCATTTTGCTGGCGGGATTAAATACGGCGGGAGTCACGACTGTAATAGAGCCAGTGCCAACGAGGGATCATACGGAGTTAATGCTGAAAGGGTTTGGTGCTGATATTGAAGTTATTGAAAATAAAGACGGTTCGCGTAGAATCTCTATTAACGGCCACCCTGATTTAAGAGCGATGGACATAAAAGTTCCAGGCGATCCTTCATCGGCAGCTTTCCTGGTTGTTGCGGCGTTGATTATTCCTGACTCTGATATTGTAATCGAAAATATTTGCGTAAATCCACTGCGTACAGGGCTTTATGCAACTTTAAAAGAAATGGGAGCGGAGATTGAATTTACCAACGAACGGGTTCAGGCTGGTGAGAAAGTTGCTGATTTAAGGGTGAAATATAGTCAGTTAAAAGGTATTACGGTTCCAGCGAGTCGCGCGCCGTCGATGATTGATGAATATCCGATATTAGCGGTTGCAGCATCCGTAGCATCGGGCAAAACTACTATGCTTGGTTTGGAAGAGCTGAAAGTGAAAGAGTCGAATCGTTTGCAGGCAATTGCTGACGGGCTTGAGGTTTCTGGTGTGGAATTTGATCTTGGCGCGGATTCCTTGACGGTAACAGGCGGCGATGTGAAAGGCGGCGGAAAAGTCAAAACCCATCTGGATCACCGAATTGCAATGGCGTTTTTAATATTAGGAATGGTTGCAAAAGAGCCGGTTATAGTCGATGACGGCAATATGATAAACACAAGTTTCCCCGGGTTTGTTGATTTGGTGAATGGTATAGGCGGTAAAATTTCCGATGTATAAATGCCTGGAAAATTATAAAAAATACGGACTGAATCCCAGCACGCATGACATTTTAAAGTATATAGCTTTGGCAACTATGTTGCTGGATCATGTTGGCCTGTATCTGCTGGATAATGATTTGCTACTTCGGGCTGTTGGGCGCTGGAGCTTTCCGATCTGGGCTTTTTTGATTGGTTACGCAAAACCGGGAAAGTTTGATAAAGATATGGTGGTTTTGGCGATAATGATGATTATTGCCGACATGATTTTGAAGCAGCCCATTTTCCCGGTAAATATTTTAATATCACTGCTGGCAGCACGATTTTATATAAATTATCTGGATCGAAAAAAATACATGGGAGAGCAGATTTTCTGGGTATTTGTAACTTTATTGGTTTGGTATCCACTAAGTGCCTATTTTTTTGAGTATGGAACGTTAGGTTTTATGCTGGCTTTATGTGGATATCTGCATAAGAAAAATAGCTCGCTTGCGAATATTGCTTTCGTTGCCACAACGATTTTATATATAAGTTTGCAGTATACGGCGGATGATTTTGTCTGGTATCATGGAGTGATTATAAGTTCC
>JAJRPW010000077.1 GCA_024280585.1 Alphaproteobacteria bacterium | reverse complement strand
CCGATCTTGTTATTTATTTCGGCGGGCAGGGCGTCTTGAATTCAGGAGAGCGGTTTGAAGAATTAAAATCTTTTTATCCAAAAGCACATTTACTTGGCTGCAGCACCGGAGGTGAAATTTATAATGATGAGGTTATAGACGGCAGTGTGGTAGCTATGGCAGTTAAATTTGACAAAACAGAATTGTCTGTAGCTTCTGAATCTATTGAAAATAATAAGAATTCTTTTGCAGTTGGCAAAAAAATTGCTGAAGAGCTTGCTAATAATAAATTACAAAATATTTTCCTGCTTTCCGATGGAACTAATGTAAATGGCAGTGATCTGGTAAAGGGAATTTATAGTGTAGTTAACAAAGGTGTTATTGTAACAGGCGGTTTGGCAGGTGATGGTGCTGATTTTGGTCAGACATTTGTTGGCCTTAATGAAAACCCCTCTGTTAATAAGGTTGTTGCTGTAGGTTTTTACGGTAACTCACTAAACATAAACTATGGTAGCGTTGGCGGTTGGGATGCTTTTGGTCCAGAACGCATAATTACAAAATCCGATGCCAATATACTTTATGAGTTAGATGGCGAGCCGGCATTGGATTTATACAAAAAATATCTGGGTGATGAAGCACAAAATCTTCCGGGCAGCGGCCTGTTGTTTCCCCTTAATATAAGGCCGGATCAGGAGTCCCAGAACGATATTGTGCGAACCATAGTTGGTATAGACGAAGATAAAAAATCGTTGATTTTCGCAGGTGATGTTCCCGAAGGATACATTGCACAGCTAATGCATGGCAATTTTAATAATTTGGTAAATGGAGCCGCTTATGCAGCAGAATTAGCTGGAAATAATTTAGATGGTACAAATAGTCTGGCTATTTTAGTGAGTTGTATAGGGCGTAAGTTATTGCTTGGACAAAGTATTAGTGATGAAACCGAGGCGGTTTATGAGGTGTTTCAGGAAAAAATTCCAACTATAGGCTTTTATTCCTATGGTGAAATATGTCACCAGCAATTTACACAAGAATGTGCGCTACATAACCAGACAATGACAATAACAGTGTTATATGAATCTTAAAAATACCAATATAGAGTTATTAGGTGGTTTGTTAAAACGGCAGATAAAAAAAGCCACAATATCTGATGGTATGGTGGATATTGATGTGTTGATTGAGTTAGTTAATGGTGCTTACGCAGAATTTGATAAAAGCAGGGAAAGGGAAGAGCGAGCATTAAAGCTGATGTCTGACGAGATGATGGTGATAAACAAAGAGCTTAAAATACAAAAAGAGCAGGCGGAGAAAGCAAACCAACTAAAATCAGAGTTTTTGGCTAATATGAGTCACGAATTGCGTACACCAATGCATGCTATTATTAGTTTCTCACGTCATGGGCAAAAATATATTGAGAGCTGGTCAAAAGATGAACAAATTGAAAATCTTGGTTTGATAAGTGAGAGTGGCAAGAGGTTGCTAGCATTATTAAATGACTTGCTGGACCTTTCCAAGCTTGAAGCTGGTGTTGTTGATTATGATATGAAAGCTAATGATGTTAGCGAGATAGCGGAAAGATGTATTGATGAAGTTAGTAGCCTTATAAAAGACAGGAATCTGGTAATTAATATGGATAAAAATAATATTATTTGTGTGGCCAAATGCGATAAGAGAAAACTGCATCAACTTATACTTAACTTGCTTTCCAATGCCATAAAATTTTCCGACGAAGGTGGTAAGATTTCAATAGTTTTTTATGGTGCGAGTGAAGGTTTTTTAAATGTTTCAATTATAGATGATGGTGTTGGCCTTCCTGAAGCTGAGGTAGATGCTGTGTTTGGCAAATTTATTCAAAGCAGCCGAACAAAAACCGGAGCTGGTGGAACTGGTCTTGGCCTGGCTATTTGCAAAGAAATCATTGAGGATCATGGTGGTAATATTTTTGTAAAAAATAATGATGGAAAAGGGGCGTGCTTTACTTTTTGCGTTCCTGTCTGATTGACTCGTTTATAAATCAGCCCAAATCCCTTTAACGGTTTTTAAGAATTTTTCTACCCTGGGATTTGTTCCGCGGCCATCCAACTCTTTAAATTCTTTTAAAATATCCTTTTGGCGTCTAGTAAGTTTTACAGGGATTTCGATGACAGCATGCATATACATATCGCCGCATCTGCCGCCGCTACGCATGATGGACATGCCTTTACCTTTCAGGCGGAATTTATCCTCTGATTGTGTACCAGCTGGAATTGTTACCTTGGCACGTTTGCCGTCAATTGATGGGACTTCTACTTCGCCCCCGAGCGTAGCTGTAGTCATTTTTATTGGCACATGGCAATGAATATCATGCACATCCCGTATGAAAAAATTGTGCTGCAACACGCTGATAAATATATATAAATCACCGGAAACGCCGCCTCTTATTCCAACTTCTCCTTCACCGGTTAGCCTTATTCTTGTACCGTCCTCTACACCTTCGGGGATATTTACCGATATGGTTTTTTGCTTTCTTATGCGCCCGTCACCAGCGCAACTGTGACAAGGGTCGCTGATTACATGCCCCATGCCGTGACAGCTTGTGCATGTGCGTTCAACAGTAAAAAACCCTTGTTGCATACGTACTTTTCCGGCACCGCCACATGTCCCACAGTTTTTTGGCTGGCCGCCACCTTTGCTGCCTGAGCCTTTGCACGGTTCGCAAATTACAGCTGTGGTAAATTGAATTTTCTGCTGCTTGCCGGTAAAAGCTTCTTCCAGGGAGATTTCCAGATTATAGCGAAGGTCTGCACCTCTGACATGGGCACTACGTCTTTGGCCTTGGCCACCGCCCATAAAATCTCCGAATAAATCTCCGAATATATCGGCAAAATTTGCATTTTGATTAAACCCGCCACCGCCTGGATGACCACCACCGCCACCATTTTCAAATGCAGCATGTCCATATTGATCGTAAGCTGCGCGTTTTTGATCGTCCTTCAAGACGTCATACGCCTCAGATAGCTCCTTAAACTTGGCTTCCGCCTTCTCATCACCGGGATTACGATCCGGGTGATATTTCATGGCAAGCTTGCGATAAGATTTTTTTAGCTCATCCGCATTTGCATTTTTTTCAGCATTAAGGAGTTTGTAATAATCTTGTTTGGACATGTTTTAGTTGCTAGTTATTAGTTGTAATAGGGATAAAAAAATAGGAGAAATAAAAGTTGTATGTTGCTCTATACTCCCCCTTGAGGGGGGAGTCAAAATATAACGACCGGAGGGAACAAAATATTTTGGTGGGGGTGAATGAAGTATAAAATGTTTTTTTGCTTTACAGCAATTTCTCGTTACTTTTAAATATACATGATGGGCAAGGAATCTAATAAGAGACACCCCCACCCTGCCCCCTAAAGGGGGAGGGGACGCAAGGCGGTAGTTTGACATTAAATTAACTAACATCATGTTTTTATTTAACCCTTAGTACCATTTTTCTTTTTATCAGAATCATCCTCGCTAACCTCTTCAAAATCAGCGTCAACAACTTTGCCGTCATCTTCTGCGTCGTCAGAAGATTCGCCAGCCTCCGCCTCGGCTTGCGCTGCTTTATAAACAGCTTCGCCAAGCTTCATTGAAGCTTCGGTTAGCTCTTGAGTTTTTTCAGCAATAGCTTCAGCGTCGTCACCTTCGATAGCTTCTTTCAAAGAGCCTATAGCATCTTCAATAGCTTTTTTCTCATCCTCAGATACTTTGTCGCCATATTCTTTCAAAGATTTTTCTGTAGCGAAAATCAGGCTGTCAGCATTATTCTTTGCGTCAACTGATTCCCTCTTCTTCTTATCTTCTTCAGCATTAGCTTCAGCGTCTTTAACCATTTTTTCGACATCATCATCGGATAAACCGCCGGAAGCCTGAATAGTGATTTTTTGCTCTTTACCAGTTGCTTTATCACGCGCGGACACGGCAACGATACCGTTAGCATCAATATCAAATTCGACCTCAATTTGTGGCATACCACGCGGAGCCGGAGGAATATCCTCTAAGTTAAACTGACCAAGGATTTTGTTGTCATTAGCCATTTCGCGCTCACCCTGATAAACCCTGATAGTTACAGCAGATTGATTATCGTCCGCCGTTGAAAATACCTGGCCTTTCTTGGTTGGAATGGTAGTATTACGATCAATTAGCTTAGTGAATACACCGCCTAAAGTTTCAATACCAAGCGAAAGCGGAGTCACATCCAAAAGCAATACATCTTTAACGTCACCTTGCAATACACCAGCTTGAATCGCAGCACCCATCGCTACAACCTCATCAGGATTAACGCCTTTATGTGGCTCTCTGCCAAAGAATTTTTTAACAGCCGCCTGCACTTTAGGCATACGGGTCATGCCGCCTACAAGCACTACATCTTCGATATCAGATGCTTTCAAACCAGCGTCTTTCAATGCTTTTTTACAAGGAACGATAGTTCTTGCGATTAAATCATCAACCAGCTCTTCTAATTTAGCCCTTGTTAGCTTGATATTTAAATGTTTTGGACCGGAAGCGTCAGCTGTTATATATGGCTGATTAATTTCTGTTTCAGTTACGCTTGAAAGTTCGATTTTAGCTTTCTCAGCAGCTTCTTTAACGCGTTGCAAAGCCAAAGTGTCTTTTGATAAATCAATGCCGGAATCTTTCTTGAATTCTGCAATTATATAATCCACTAATTTGGTGTCGAAGTCAGCTCCACCCAAAAACGTGTCGCCATTTGTAGCTTTTACTTCAAACACACCATCACCAATTTCCAGGATAGATACGTCAAACGTTCCGCCACCTAAGTCATAAACAGCAATGGTTTTGCCGTCATTTTTATCCATACCATAAGCAAGGGCTGCTGCAGTTGGCTCGTTGATTATACGAAGAACTTCTAAACCTGCGATTTTACCAGCGTCTTTAGTTGCCTGGCGTTGTGCATCATCAAAATATGCAGGAACGGTTATAACAGCTTTATCAACAGTTTCGCCTAAATAGGCTTCCGCATCTGCCTTAAGCTTCTGTAAGATAAATGCGCTGATCTGGCTTGGAGAGAATTTTTCTTTGTTGGCCTCAACCCATGCCGCATTGCCTTTGCCTTTAACGATTTTGTAAGGCACATGTTTCATATCTTCTTTAGTTTCAGGTGCATCAAACTGGCGGCCAATAAGGCGTTTAATCTCATATATAGTGCCGGTAGGGTTGGTTACGCCCTGGCGTTTTGCAGCTTCACCGGCCACTCTTTCGCCGTCAGTGAATGCTATCATTGAAGGGGTTGTGCGTCTTCCTTCAGCATTTTCTATAACTTTTGCCTCTTTGCCATCCATGATAGCTATGCAAGAGTTTGTGGTTCCTAAATCAATTCCTATTACTTTACCCATTGTTTTACCTCGTTTTTAATTATTGTTTTGTTTTGGCGTTTAATCGCCATACAGCATATATGGGGATGATTTATTTTATTGCAAGAGTTTGGATAAATTTTTTGTAAATTTACTGTTTGTTAAGGGTAGTGGGGTAGAATGGCAGCAGAGGTAGCATATAACATGAAAAAAGATATATGGCAAAAAGGTTGCGGTGTTATTAAGCATCAAAATAAGACAGTAGCTAATATTGAAAAGCTGTTTGCGAAACTGGATATTAAATCTTCTGAATTTTACAGCCTATTACATGCGGCGGACATAATCACAAATTATGCAATG
>JAJRPW010000076.1 GCA_024280585.1 Alphaproteobacteria bacterium | reverse complement strand
TAAAATCAGCATGTTTTGTGGCTTAATTCTAATCCTCGAAGAATCTTCTTTCATGCTCGTATCTTTAACATTGTGATTTTTATTTTCTATTCCCCAATGATGCCGAATTATAGAATTGCACATCTCAGCACTAATAGTCTTTGTGGAGAGATAATAAGATTTTTCAGACATATCTTTCCATTCATCTTTTTTGCTGTCATATTTGTAAGAATACCTGTCATGACCGAAATAAAATTGACGGAATTTAGCCGAAATAAAACTGTTGATTTAATTTCTTAGATTTTCTTCTTATTTGAAATCAATTTTTTTTAATATTCTAGATTTTATTCTTATATTTTCTTCGAATTTTTACCTGATTTTTCTCTTTTAAAGATGCATAGTAAGCTTTTTTTTTAACCACTAAAAAGGATTGCTTACTATGCAAAATCTTAAAGAGTTGCCGGCACAGATACAATGTAAATTCTGCTCAAATATCTATACACCATGTCGCTTTAATGGCAATCGCCAAATTTATTGTATTCAAGAAATTTGTAAAAAAAAGCGAGCCGCCTTACGCCAAAAAATATGGCGAGAAAAACATGCTGATATAATTGGCCATGAAACTGAACGTACGGCCCAATATCGCTCAACAAAAAACTTTAGGGATAGAGCGTATAGGTTTATTGAACGCAAATTTCAGGCTGAAATGCGGCTGTTTGTAGCTCATGGAAAAACATCCGCTATTACAGCTGAAAATATGCTGCTAACTATGGTAGGAATGTTGCATTTCGTGCTTGGCGGTGAGCTACAAACATCCGCTTCTTATATGCAAAAGCACTTGGAAAAATGCTTCGAAATCGGCAATACTCTTAACGAGTTTGACGATATTTTAACAAAATACATGGAGCATATATATGGATACGATAAACTTTGTAATCTGTCCTGAAAGATTAAGAGAAATTCCCCAACATTTTAGTTGGTTAGATCATAAGTTAGTTAAAAATAGGGCCCTAAAAAGGTGCTCTGCGGAAGCGTCTTGTCTGTATTTATTTCTAGTTTGCGTCGGCGATAAGTTGGGCATGAGCTATTATTCGGATAAAGCTATCAAATTGCAGGTGAATGTTGAGAATTTGGAAAAGGCTAGAAAGGAGTTATTTGCGGCGGATCTACTTGCATATACAAGGCCTTTTTATCAGGTTTTAAGTCTCGAAATTCCACCAATATACCCCACTAAAAGGCTGCTTATTACGGACAAAAGCAATCCTGAATACATTCCAACTAAAGAAGAAAGGCAAATCATCTTAGCAGGACGGTCGATAATATGATAACTTACAAGGATTATTCAGAAATTCATTTTTGTTTTGATCAGCTAAAAATGAGCAAGGAGCAAATTGCCAAAAGTTTGAATTTGAGCCCGACAACTATTCGTTTTTGGCTTAGCAAAGAAAGCTTTGCGAAATCCGCCAAAAAGAAGCACACAAGTAAGCTTGATCCTTTTAAGGAAAAAATCCATCAATTGCTGGCTCAATGCCCGGATTATTCGGGGAAACAGATTTTGCAATTCATTCATAATGAAGGCTTTGATGGCGGTAGAAGTATTGTTAATGATTACTTGAAAAGTATCCGTCCGAAGGAGAGAAAAGCGTATCTTTCTTTGAATTTTCCACCGGGCGATTCGGCCCAAGTGGATTGGGGTGTTGCTGGTTATATTAGTATCGATGGAACTCGCCGAAAAGTTAGTTATTTTGTTATGGTATTATGTTATAGTCGAATGATTTATGTAGAATTCTCTATCGGTGAGGCGCAGGAATTTTGGTTGAAATTTCATGAAAATGCCTTTAAATATTTTGGCGGAGTTCCCAAAAAGGTGATGGTGGATAATTGTAAAACCGCGGTTATCAGCCATAAAAAGACCGAAGATGTGGTTTTTAATTCACATTATCAGGATTTTGCTCATCATTACGGCTTTCACATTATCGCCTGCAATGTTCGGCAACCGCAAGAAAAAGGTAGAGTCGAAAATGGCGTTGGTTATGTGCGCAAAAACTTTTTAGTAGGTCGAAAATTGGAGCCTTTTGAATTATTAAATATCGAAATAAAAGATTGGCTGGACATGGCCAATAAACGCCTTCATGGGACTACAAATAAGCCGCCAATCACTCTTTTGGAAGAAGAGAATTTACAAGGTTTTGGTGAATTAAATGGCTATATTTGCAGTCGTAAAATCCCGACCAAAATCAATAAACTTTTTCGCGTTCGTTTTGCTGGAAATACCTACTCAGTGCCCGCGCAATATTCTTTTGAAGATGCGATAATTAACGTCTTTATAGATAAAATAATCATCACTAGCAAAGGGCGTGAAATAGCCAAACATGAGCGTTATTTTGGTAGCAAAAAAGATATCGAAAATCCGATGCATAGCAAGAGTTTGATTGAAACACGCAAGCGTGCCAGCGAGCAAAAAATAGTCGCGTGGTTGTATCGTTTGTCTTGCAAAGCCCATATTTTTTATGCTGAATTGGCAAAACGTTCACTGAATTTGATGCGTGAATTAAATAAAATAAGTGCCTTGCAAACCACTTATACAGACCAAGAAATAGCCATGGCGCTAGAAGATTGCATCGTCAATGAGGCCTTTGGAGTCGATTATATGCGGAATATTTTAGACATCAAAAAAAAGCAGCTTCCCGAAGCCGGTCCATTGCACGTAACGCATAATGCAGATCAATTAAATGTGCGAATACCAGCTCCAAACATAGCAATTTATAAAGGAAAATAATTATGCAAAAACTACAAGAAAACCTAGAATATTTAAAATTGAAATACATCGCCAGCAACCTCGAAAATCTCCTTAAACAAGCAGCTGAAAAAGAACTCGATAGATTGATTTTTTTAGAGCAATTAATCCTTGCAGAGGTCGCTGAAAAACAGCAAAGAACCATAAATCGGCGTATCAATATGGCAGGAATTCCAGTATTAAAAACCATCGATGAATACAATTTTGCCTTTCCAAAATACATCGATGCCGAGGCCGTACGTTACTTGTTTCGATTACAATTTATCGAGAAAAAAGAAAACGTAATATTCTGTGGTGGAGTAGGTTTGGGAAAAACTCACCTAGCCAGTGCCTTGGCATTTGAAGCATGCAAATTAAATCATGCCACCTGCTTTATTAGCGCCGTACAAGTTATCAACAAGCTGAACGAAGCGCAAGAAAAAGGGACATTATCAAGAGCCTTGACAAAACTCATAAATGTCGACTTATTAGTCATCGATGAATTGGGCTACATGCCTATGGATAAGCGCGGATGCGACCTAATATTTCAAGTTATTTCGGGTCGATACGAACGGCGTTCAACCATAATAACCACCAATCGAGCCTATACAGATTGGCCGATTATTTTCAATAATGATGCTACCGTAACAAGTGCAATACTTGACCGAGTTTTGCATCATTCCACAACCATTAAAATTGAAGGTGACAGCTATAGAATGCGGGGGTGAATTTTAGCAACGGCTTCATTTTGACCGATTTAATACCACCAGTTTTAAATCGGTCAATTTCGTCAGTTTTACGCCGGCTTTGACAGATATCGAAAAAGAATATTTTGTTCGATTGATTAAAAAGTTATCGGTTTTCTACACCGTCGAAGTAATCAGCTTTTGCGTCATGAGTAATCATTGGCATTGTGTAGTTTATGCTGATTCCGCATTACCCACAAAAGCCGAAGTAATTCGTCGATTCACGGAATTTCATAAGGGCGATGTGATAATTCCCGATTGGAATGATCCAAAGGTATTAAAAAAGTTCAAAGCAAAAATGCGTGATATCAGCTGGTTTACCCGTGATTTACAACAGCGATTCACTTATTGGTATAATAATTCCCGCAAAATTTCTTCGGGAAAAAAGGCAAAACGAAAATATGCATCTGTATTGTGATTCGCACCTTCGGGGAAAAAATATACTGGCACTTTGCGCCGCAGGTGCATTTTAGTTCAGCCTAGTGGTCAGCGCAGCCCAGCCCTAGCCCATCTTTCCCCTTGATTTGTGCCCCTTAACGCAATTTACCCCTTTTTCATTTTCCCAACTGATCAAAACGAGAATTTTGGCCTATTTATATGCAATTTATTGGGATTTTGCGCCTACTTCACTTGTAGTGACCTAAACTTTTAAGATATCATTTATTCTTCTTGCAATTCATATTTTTGTAGCTATCGTGTGCGTATGTATATTCGAGAATCAAAAACTAAAAATAAAAAAACGGGCAAGGTTTATATCAAACATTCCTTGGTGGAATCGGTGCGGACTAAACGTGGACCACGCCAACGATTGGTTATGACGCTTGGCCAATTGGATATAGACAAATCTCTTTGGAAAGACCTCGCTTTAGCCTTGGAAATCTACCTTCATGGTGGTCATGAATTACAGCACCTAAGCTTATTTGAACTACCGCAGGATTTACTGGATGAGTTGAATTATCAACGCTCAATTATTGATAATCGCAATCAATTTGCCCTTAAAGAAAGTTCGCTTGATGCGAAAAATAAATCTGTAGCTAATGGTAAAATTTGTTCAAAGCAAGCTTCGATTCATGATGATAACGGTATCCGATTTAATAATTTAAAAAATATTCAACAGATTGATGTTGATAGCCTTAAGGTAACCCAAAGTCGAAGTTTAGGTCCCGAATTGCTGGCAAACGATGCCTGGAATCAGTTGGGTTTTAATGAACTTTTGGCGGATTGCGGCTTTTCTAAACGGGAGCAAGCGCTGGCTGCTGCAGTGATTTGGGGACGCTTAATTAAGCCGGGAAGTGATTTATCAACTTGGCGTTGGTTGCAAAATTCGACTTCATTGCCTGATTTTTTTCCTATTAATATAAGTCGTGCTCATAAGGACCGCATTTACGAAATTGCCGACAAACTTTTATTGCATAAAGATTACTTGGAAAATAAACTTTATAGTCGCCAGTGTGAGTTATTTTCCCAAGAAACAACGGTGTTTTTATTTGATTTAACGAATTTTTATTTTGAGGGCAAATGCGAAGGTAATAACTTGGCTAAACGAGGAAAGTCTAAAGAAAAACGGAATCAAAATCCTTTAGTTAGTCTAGCTTTGATTGTTGATTCCAATGGATTTCCTGTGCGAAGTCACGTGCATAGGGGAAATATTGGCGAGCCCACAACTTTAGAGAATATTTTGAAAAGCTGTGGTTTGCTTGGTACGCCTAAAGATGGAAGTTTGCCATTTAAGCCGATTTTGGCAATGGACAGAGGAATTGCGACAGCGAAAAATATTGAATTTATCAAAAGTGAGAAATTCCCATTTACGGTAATTGAGCGTGCTAATGTTGCGCTTGAATTCAAAGATGAATTCAAAAAAATGGCAGACTTTAAGAAAATAACCGACAATAAGGGGCAAATCATCCACTTAAAAAAGCTGCCTGGAACAAATAAAGTGCTTTGTGCTAGTGAAGCGAAAGCTGAAAAAGAAAATGCGATGTATGAAAGAAAAAAGAAATCTGCGCAAAAACAATTGGATGGCTTAATCAAAGCCATCGATTCTGGCCGCTTGAAGGATGCGAAGAAAATCAACCAAAAATTGGGAAGAATTAAGGGCAAATGTGCTGGCTTTGATAAAATATTCACAGTCGAAATAACAGATGCCTCTGTTATCAGCTACAAAATAAATCCTCCTCAAGATATATTTATGCATGGCTGTTATGTTATTGAGTATGATAAAATCGATGCTAGTGAAGAGGAAATTTGGCGATTTTATATGACCCTGACGACTGTAGAATCAGCATTTCGTTCAATGAAAACAGATTTGGGAACTCGGCCCGTGTATCATCAGGGAGCTGAGCGCACCAGTGCTCATTTATTTTTGTCGATCCTCGCATATCACATGTTGCGGAATATTGAATGTAGAATATCCGAAAAAGGTGATGGCATGCGCTGGCAGAGCATACGAGAAATATTAGAGACGCATCAGCGTCAGCTAGTGACATGGCGGGATGAAAAAGATAAGGTTTGGTTCAAGAAAACATCGGCGCGTCCAGAGCCCAACCATGTAAATATTTACAGGAAGTTAAAGGTTGTTGATTTTCTTGAGGATTATATTTATCCAGCAAACGAAGGAATGAGGAGTGCAGAAAATGTAGTGCCTAAAAAATAAAGTGGCATTGGGAATCAGATAGTTATGACTTTTTTGGGGAAAGATGGGTTAAGTTTGATCAAGAATGACAAAATGTTGCAAGAATTAGCCGATTTACAAACACGAATTGTGCTCTCCTTTGATTCATTTGATGATGAAGTCAATAAAAAAATGTTGGGAATAAAGGCTCATAAAGCAAAGATGAAAGTTATCGAAAAATTGAATAAATATGATATCGATACCACGTTAATTTTAGCAAAGGGCTTG
>JAJRPW010000075.1 GCA_024280585.1 Alphaproteobacteria bacterium | reverse complement strand
GGGTTTTCACCTGGAAATTATCTGACAAGCACCTATAATTTATTGGAGTTACGGGATGTAGTTACAGGGCTGGTGAAGGCCTCAATTTTTGGCTTTATTATATCACTAATGGGTTGTTATTATGGATTTAACTCAAAAGGCGGGGCAAATGGTGTCGGTATTGCGACAACAAATGCCGTTGTGACCGCCTCGATGCTGATTTTACTATCTAACTATTTTGTAACCGAATTTTTCTTTTCAAAATAATGGCAAAAAAAACTACTTTATTTAGCGTTAAAGGAATTCAGATGCTTTTGCGGAGGCGCAAAAAACGTGCTGTAAGGGAGACGGATGTAAAAATTTCTTTACGCAATGTACAGAAAGTTTTTGGCGAAAAAAAAGTGCTGCGCGGGATCGATCTGGATATTTGCAAGGGCGAATCCATGGTGATTATCGGCGGCTCAGGTAGCGGAAAATCGGTGCTATTGAAGAGCATTATCGGCTTGCTGGAGCCGTCGCGCGGTAGTATCAAAATCGACGGGAGCGAGGTTGCTCATCTTTCTTCACGCGAGAGAAATAATATGATGCATAAATTCGGTGTTTTATTCCAGGGTGGCGCGTTATTCGACAGTTTGCCGGTGTGGAAAAACATCGTTTTTACCTCTTTGCAAACGAAAAAATATAGCAAAAGAGATTGTTACGATTTGGCGATTTCGAAGCTGGCGCAAGTTGGCCTGGGTGCTGATGTTGCGAGGCTTTTTCCGTCGGAATTGTCGGGTGGTATGCAAAAAAGGGTGGCGTTGGCGCGGGCAATTGCGGATGACCCTGAAATTATATTTTTCGATGAGCCAACAACGGGGCTTGACCCGATTATGTCCGGGGTTATCAATGACTTAATCGTTAAATGCTCGGAGGAGTTGGGCGCAACGACTTTTACGATAACTCATGATATGCGGTCGGCAAAAAAAATTGCTGATAATATCGCGATGTTATATGAGGGGAAAATGATTTGGCAAGGCGGGGTTAAGGATCTGAATCACAGTGAAAATGAGTATGTTGAGCAATTTATAAATGGTCGTGCTAAAGGGCCGATCCAGATGAAAATTAAGGAAGAGTAGTAATTTATTATGGCGAAAAAGGGCGGTAATTTTGTTTGTCAGGAATGCGGAACTGTTTATAAAAAATGGTCGGGAAAATGTGGAGATTGTGGAGCGTGGGATTCGGTTATAGAGGAATTGTCGGATCGTGGATTTAGTAATACAACAACGAAAAGCGGAAAAAAACTAGAGTTTGTGTTGCTGGATGGCGACACTAAAGATGTAGCTAGAGCTAGCACCGATATCGCAGAGTTGGACAGGGTTTTAGGCGGAGGGCTGGTGCGCGGATCAGCGATATTAATCGGCGGCGATCCGGGAATTGGTAAGTCGACCATTGTCCTGCAGGCACTTACTAATCTTGCCAATTTAAGCAAAAATACGGCATATATTTCCGGTGAGGAATCGGTGGATCAGGTGCGTTTGCGGGCACGGCGATTGGGGTTGGAAAAATCGCCGGTGAAGCTAATGTCGGCGACGAATGTGAAGGATATTATTTCGAGTTTGGACGTTGCAGGCGGCCCTGAAGTTGTGGTGATTGACTCGATTCAGACTATGTTTGTTGAGGAAATAACGTCAGCACCAGGGACGGTTTCGCAAGTGCGGGCGTCGGCTCATGATCTGATTAGTTTCGCCAAAAAAAAAGGCGTGACCTTGCTGATTGTCGGGCATGTTACAAAAGAGGGGCAGATTGCCGGGCCGAAAGTTTTGGAGCATATGGTCGATACGGTGTTATATTTTGAAGGCGAAAGAGGGCATCAATTCAGGATTTTGCGCGCGGTTAAGAATCGTTTTGGGGCGGCAAATGAAATAGGTGTTTTTGAGATGCAAAACAAAGGGTTAGTTGAGGTTCCTAATCCATCGGCTTTGTTTCTATCGGAACGTGGCGGTAATGTTAGCGGTGCGACAGTTTTCGCCGGTATGGAAGGGACGAGGCCGGTTTTAGTTGAAGTTCAGGCGTTGGTTGCGCCGACGACAATGCCGACGCCACGCCGCGCCGTTGTTGGTTGGGATTCAAATCGGCTGGCCATGATTATTGCGATTCTAAATACCAGATATGGGCTGTTTTTGGCAGATAAAGAAGTGTATCTGAATATTGCTGGCGGCTTGAAAATCAACGAACCAGCGGCTGATTTAGCGGTTGCTGCAGCTTTGATTTCCTCGGTGACGAATAAACCTTTGCCAGAAAATTGTGTGATATTCGGTGAATTAGGGCTGTCGGGGGAGGTGCGAATGGTTTCGCAATCTGATATTCGTTTAAAAGAGTCAGAGAAACTGGGCTTTTTAAAAGGAATTGTGCCAAAAAATATAAAGAATGAAAATAAAGCCTTTATTTTGCAAAAAATAAAGCATATAAGAGAGTTATCGAGTTTGTTTCAACCTGAAAAACAGGTGGCTTAAGGTATGGGCGCTGAAGTTTCTGATCTCAATTGGTTTGATATCGCCGTTATATCGGTTGTCACCTTGTCCACGCTATTTGCGTTTTTCCGTGGGGTTATCAAGGCCGTATTTTCTCTTATAACATGGCTTGGCGCGAGTTTAGGCGCTGCGATTTATTATCCTCAGTCTGTAGAATTTTTCAGTGAATATGTTGATAACGAAAGAGCGGTGATTGTACTCGGCAGTGTTGGCGTTTTCCTAGTTTTATTCATTATTTTGGCCATAATCACTTCGGTGATTGTAAATTTATTAAGTAGTTTGCGCGGTGGGGCTATGGATCGAACCCTGGGCTTTGCATTTGGCCTTTTGCGCGGCGTTATTATAGTCTGTTTGTCGTTCTTTTCGATCAATATTACCTCAACGATGTTGCAGTATGGAGACGAATTGCGCCCGGGGCCGGATTGGTTTGTCGCTGCTGAAACTTATGATACTCTGGGTATGCTAACTGACGCATTATTGACGTATATTCCGGAGGAAATACCCGAAAGGTTAATCGCTACTATTGAGGAATTCAAGGATAAATCAATGGCTGTAATTGGCGGTGCAGTGATGGAAGATGGAGTGGATAGCGCTTTGCCATCTATGATTAGCGATGCTGATAAGAAAATAATGACAAAAGTTATATCTTCGTTGCCGGAGGAAGATTTAAATAAATTATATAGTAAGTATGAGGGTAACACCTCTGAGCTTTCTGACTTGGAAAGAATGGCGATATTTCGGGATATGTTGGCGGCGTATAATGAGCTGAAAAAAACTGGAAAAATTGTAGCTGATGCAGCGTCGGACTTGGAGTTGAAAACTCTTGATAAGGCTCTGAATGGGGTTAAAAATGATAACCCATTTAAAGACAACGGAGTTGGTTATGATAAAAAAAATCTGAAGCAGATGGATCGTCTGATCAATAATTTATAATAACTTCCAGTAAAACTTGATTTAGCTGGTGTTTTTGTCATTGTCAAAACCTAATTACTTATGTACGTTGCATTTTTTTAGAGCCAGACATCTATAAATCGAGTTTCGGTGGTGGGCTGATATTGTGCGACCATTTTGTTTTCGAATTTAATTATGTATAGGTTTCATGGTTTGTTAATTTTCTAAAATTTTGCCCCGCAAATTGAGCTATAGAGTTAAATATTAACGGTAAGAATTTTTTTGTGAATTAACATGCGCCTAATACTTTAAGAACTCTCCAAAACATTCAGTAATTACTACATTTTTTACTGTACATAGTAAAATAAATTACGTACCTTTCAATAGAGCTATTTTTATAAAACAGGACTTACGCATAACGTTGCCGTTTTGTTTTGTCGTTAAAAATAACCTAAAAATACTCGTCCTGCCTAAGCCCTATAAAAGTTAAACTACTGGATAAATGTTGCCGCGAAATAATTAATAAAGTAGGTGATTTGTATGTTTTTTAAAAATGCTAAAAAATATGATGATATTCTAAGCAAGCTGAATGATATTGGGATTTCTCTTTCTTCTGAAAATAATCTTGCGCGTTTATTGGAAATAATTTTAGAAAAAGCGAAGTCGATAAGCAATGCGGATAATGGAACTTTATATCTTCTAACTCATGAAAATCGGTTGAAGTTTACTATAATGCAGTCCGACTCACTAAATATGCAATTGGGGGGGACAACTGGGCGGCGTATTCCCTTTGCTCCTGTGAAATTATATACTAAAACCGGACGACCAAATAAAAAAATACTTACAGTTGATTGCGTCCTGACAAGAGAGGCAATTAATGTGAAGGATTTGAATACCTCACAAAATTATGATTTTTCTGCAACTAAAGCGTTTGACCGGTTGAAGAATTATGAGTCAAAATCAGTACTGGCAATTCCTCTGACAAACAAAAAGAATCAGGTACTTGGTGTTTTACACTTGGTTAATGCACAAAATAAGCGCGGAAAAATAATTCCATTTAGTGAGGAAGTGCAGCATTTAGTGGAGTCTTTGGCTTCGCAGGCAGCTGTTGCGATTGAAAACCAGCAACTGCAAAATGAACAGAGAGATTTACTTGACGGAATTATTAAAATGCTGGCTCTGGCAATTGATGCGAAATCATCACATACAAGCAGTCATTGCGAAGCAATTCCTCATCTTGTGGATATGCTGGCAAAATCTGCTAATAAGCAAAAAGAGGGGTATTTCGCGGATTTTAATCTGGATGAGGATGATTTTTATGAGCTGAAAGTGGCGGCTTGGCTGCATGATTGTGGGAAATTAACAACACCGCATTCGATTTTAGATAAGGCGACCAAGCTGGAAACTGTTTGCGACAGAATTGAGATGATATTGACCCGATTTGAATTGATGGCGCGCGATCTGGAAATTGAATATCTAAAGCGAGATATCACGATAAGAGAGTATGAGTCAAGGATGAAGGAGCTGGAGAGTGATGCTCGTTTCGTACGTGAATTGAATAAAGGCAGTGAGTATGTCGATGATAAAAAGCTCGAAAGGCTAAAAAAAATTACAGAAAAAATATGGTTACCTAAGATTTCCGCGAGGATCAGAGAGCAGAAATTAATTACAAAAGATGAATTTTATAATCTGTCTGTTCGTAAAGGGACAATAAATACAAAAGAGCGGGCGATTATTAATAACCATATTGATGTAACTATTGATATGCTTGAGTCTTTGCCGTTTCCAGGTAATTTGAGGAATGTTCCTGAATTTGCAGGCGGACACCATGAACATGTCGATGGTACGGGCTTTCCAAGGGGATTGACTCGAAATGAAATGTCAATTCAGGCAAGAATGATGGCTGTGGCTGATATTTATGAGGCGTTAACTTCGCATGACCGACCTTATAAAAAACCAAAAAAACTTTCAGAAACATTGAGGATTATGAAAGAAATGAAGGAAAACGGACATATAGATCCGGATATTTTCGAATTGTTTATTAAGGATAAGATTTATCTAAAGTATGCAAGGAAATTTATTTTACCCGAGCAAATTGATAGTATTGATGTTAGCGAATTTCTGGATTTGAAGAAAAAGGAGGAGCTTGAAGCGGCTTAGAATTCTCAAGAACCTAAAATGGTCGTCTTGAATTGAGCGCTGCACCTAATGTTCCATCGTCTAAATAATCCAGCTCACCGCCGATCGGGATGCCATGGGCGATTTGCGAGATATTTACTTCAAGATGTTTTATGCGCTGGGTGATATAATGCGCTGTAGTTTGGCCGTCAACCGTGGCGTTCGTTGCTAAAATTACTTCACTAACATTTTCATTGCCGGCTTTTTGAATTAATTTATCGATATTCAAATCCTCCGGGCCGCGCCCGTCGACCGCTGACAATGTTCCGCCGAGAACATGATAAGTTCCTTTGAAAATATTGGATCGTTCGATTGCCCAAAGGTCTGAAACTTCCTCAACCACACAAATTTGTTCGCTTATTCGTTTTGCATCCGTGCAAATTCCGCATGGATCAATACTGTCAATATTGCCGCAAGAGCTGCATATTCTTATAGATTCTGAGGCATTTGCCATAGATTCAACAAGCGGGAGCATCAGGCTCTGCTTGTTTTTTATCAGGTGCAAAACTGCGCGGCGTGCCGATCTTTTGCCCAAGCCGGGCAGTTTACTCAAAAAATGGATTAGAGTTTCAATGTCATTCTTTTGCATTAGAATGGCATTTTGAAGCCTGGAGGTAAGCTAAGCCCACCCATCGCATCCGACATAGCACCGCCGGAAGCTTCATCAGCCTCTTTCTTCGCGTTATTAAAACCGGCCACGATTAAATCCTCCAGCATTTCAGGGTCTTCCGGATCAATCAATGATGGATCAATTTTTAACTTTTTAAGTTCGCCCTTACCGCTAATTGTGACGTTTATCATACCACCGCCAGAAGCTCCCTGGTATTCCGCGTCCTCAAGTTTTTTTTGCGCTTCTTCCATTTTCTTTTGCATTTTCTGTGCTTGTTTCATCATCTGTTGCATATTCATCATAGTTATTCCCCTTTATTCGCTTTTTTCAAATTTACTAATAAATGCTCCTGGAAAAGTCGTTAAGACTTTTGAAATTTCAGAGGCATTTTCCAATTCTTTTTTTAGCTGCTCTTTGGCAATGGCTGATTGTTCTCTAATGGTTTGCCCGCCTTTTTCTTTTGAAATAATGGCGATCCACCTCATTCCCGTCCAGTCTGTAAGATTTTTGCCAATTCTTCCGGCAAAATCGGCCGGGACCATTTCCGATTGATTAAATTCGATTTTGCCCGGCTCAAATTTAACCAAATTTACTTCTGAACAGAGCCAACTATGCAGCAATATTTCACCTTTTTCCTTGAATAATTCAACCAGTTCAGGGAAATCATTTACGATAATATTTGTTACAGTTTCAGTTTCATGAACCGGCGCGGCCATAATTGCGGCACTGCCAGTGGCATTAACGGATGTTTGCACTTCGCCACGGCCAGAAGTAATAACCTTCGATCCTGGGTTATTTGGTGGCTGGGTGTTAAAGTTTTTTGCCAGTTCCGCCGGTGAAGGCAGCTCACTCATATAAGACAGACGTACCAAAAGCATTTCAACGGTTATAAAATTATTTGATGAGTTTTTAACTTCACCCAAACCTTTTATCAACATTTGCCAACATCTTGTTAAATATGACATTGAAAGCTTTTCAGAAAACTCCTTGCCTCTTTTAAATTCGTTTTCAGGAGTCGCGCCAGAATTTTCCAGCTTAGGCATAACTTTAAGTTTTGTCGTCAAATGGGTGAACTCTAACAAATCCTGGATGGTTTGCATTGGATCTGCGCCGTCGGCATAAAGCTCTTTAAATATCTCCAGCGCCTCTTTTGCCTCACCTTTTGCGATATGTTCGAATAAATCGATCAGTTTGGTTTTATCGGAAAGCCCGAGCATTCGTACTGTTGATTCCGCAGTTATATCCGAATCTGATTGCGATATAGCCTGATCCAGTAACGATAAAGCATCGCGCACCGATCCTTCAGAGGCATTGGCAATCATTAAAAGAGACTCGGAATCTATAGTGGCATTTTCTTTTTTGGATATATTTTCCAAATGCTTAGTCATTATATCGCCTTCAATCCTGCGTAAATCAAAGCGTTGGCAGCGTGACAAAATTGTTACCGGGATTTTCCTGGTTTCAGTCGTAGCGAAGATGAATTTCACATGAGCTGGCGGCTCTTCCAGCGTTTTTAAAAGGGCGTTAAACGCATTTTTTGAAAGCATGTGGACTTCGTCGATAATATATATTTTATAGCGCGCCATGGTTGGCAAATATTTGACACTGTCAATAATTTCGCGTATGTCATCGACACCGGTTCGACTCGCTGCATCCATTTCCAAAACGTCTGGGTGGCGATCCTCTTTGATGGATAAGCAATTATCGCAGGTTCCGCAAGG
>JAJRPW010000074.1 GCA_024280585.1 Alphaproteobacteria bacterium | reverse complement strand
GATATGCTCCAGGCAAGCCAGTTTTGAAAGATGTTAATTTACGCATTGGCATGAATGACCGTATAGCCCTCCTTGGAGCCAATGGTAACGGCAAGTCTACATTGGTGAAATTGCTTTCTAATAAGTTAAAAGAGTTGGGCGGCAAGGTTGATCGTGATGGCAAGCTTCGGGTTGGCTATTTTGCTCAAGACCAGTCCGATGAGCTGGAACTAGGCTCAACCCCATATAGAGTGCTAAGAGAATCCATATCGAAAGTACCAGAGCATAATCTTCGTGCTATGCTTGGTAAATTTGGATTTAACAAAGATAAGTCAGATACTAAAATTGGTGAATTATCAGGTGGCGAAAAAGCCAGGTTACTATTTTGTCTTATGAGCTATCACGCTCCTCATATAATGTTACTTGATGAACCTACAAACCACTTGGATATTGATGCAAGGGCCGCCCTTATCCAAGCTCTAAATGGTTATGATGGCTGCATAATACTGGTTAGTCATGACCCGCATCTGGTTGAATCCGTTGCAGATCAGCTTCTGCTGATAAAAGATGGAGCTGTATCTCCTTATAACGATGATTTAGAAGCTTACCGCCGCTTGATTATTGAGCAGCGCAGAAAAGAGCGCTCCGATACTAAAAAAAAGAATAAGGAAAATAAAAAATCTAAGAAAAAAAAGAAGAATCCTATAGAGAAGCTTGAAAAAAATCTAAATAAGTGGTCAGAAAAAAAAGTTGCCATTGAAGCAGAAATGTCGACACCAATAGCTATAAATAAGCCTGGTCTAATGGATGAGTTACTAGAAAAATACGCTATTATCGAAGAAGAGGTAGCAGCTGCGGAAAGTGCATGGGTAGAGGCTCAGGAAAAAAATTCCGGATAAAATTTGCATATGAATAATACATCAAAAAATCATACTCCTCCCTGTCCACATTATAATGTATGCGGTGGTTGTAGTCTGCAACATATGAGCACAGAGGAATATTACGATTTTAAACAGACCATTTTGACAAAAACCATTGCCTCACTTGGTTTAGCCCCTTCTATTGTTGGCCCTATCATTCCAATTGGAGAGCATGGTCGTCGTCGGGCTGAATTCAAAGTTTCTGTTCACAAGGGAGTTGTCCGGATAGGATTTTTTGGTGCGAAAAGCCATAATGTGTTTGATTTAGATGTTTGTTTAGTCAGTGATGATAGGCTAGTAAAGCTTGTCCCTAACTTGAGGAAATGTTTACAAAGTCTCAAAAAACCAGGGGCTGTTAAAGCCATTTCATTGGCCGTTTTGGATAATGGATTGGATGCAACAATTATACTACATGCACCACTTCATTCGGCTGATAAAGACATATTAATTAATTTTGCCCAAGAGCATGGATTTGCCCGCTTTAACGAGAAGGAGGGGGATAACCAATCTCTTATATATGGTGATGCAACCGTGGCCTTTGGTAAATATGAGGTAAAACTGCCTGCCGGAGCATTTTTACAAGCAACAAAAACAGGACAAGTGGCAATTACCACTCTCGTAACTCAATATTTACAGCATTGCGAGAAAGTAGCTGATTTATACTCAGGCTGTGGCACTTACAGCTTTTCTATGGTTGAGTCGGTTCGGTATATTTCTGCATTTGAGGGTTCCGAAGATATGGTTGCTGCCATGCATAATGCAATTCTTCACTACGGTTTAGAGGATAGAATGAGTGTGCGTGTGCGTGATCTGTATAAACATCCACTCGATAGTAAAGCTCTACGCCATTTTGATGGAGTTGTCATTAATCCGCCACGTAATGGAGCATTACCACAGATAAAACAGATTGCTAAAAGTGAAATAGACCGTGTGGTGGTAGTATCATGTAATCCTGTTACGTTTAAACGAGATGCAGAGTGGTTGCTAAATCATGGTTACACGGTCGTTGAGGCGACGGCAATCGATCAGTTTTATTGGAGTCATCATCTTGAAGTAGTTGCCTTGTTTGTACAAAAATAGATGCTAATGCCATTTTATTGCCTGTGCATACATTTGTTTGCGACAAATAATGCAGCACCTGCAAGTGTTTTTGCTTTGAAGTACCTTAGGTTATGTCGTGACTTGGAATAGTTTAGATCTGTTTACCCTACTTACTTTCAAAGTGTTATTGACTAGAAACTTTTATTTAACTAAGCTGTACAAATAAGATTTTAGAGGTTTTTATGTCCGACTTTGGTAAGCTTGTTGCTGGTTTTAGGATTTTCAAGTCAACTGCATATGAAGAGCAAAAAGATTTAATCAAACATCTTGTGCGCCAGGGTGTTAAAGCGCAGACCCTTGTGATCACCTGTTCTGATCTTAGGATTGCCCCCGGGAAAATATTTTCCTCATCGCCCGGAGATTTGTATGTTGTTCGTAACGTTGCGGGACTTGTCCCACCTTATCAGGATCAGGGTACCAATGGTATTACAGCCGCTATTGAATACGGTGTTTGTAATCTAGAAATTGAGAATATCGTTATTCTTGGTCATGCAAGATGTGATGCAATAAAACTTCTAATGTCAGATCAGGGCGGTGAAAATTCAGTTGGAAGCTGGCTTTCGATTGCCGAAGAGGCGAAGGATATAGTCAGAAAAGATTTGGAAAATAGTCCTGCTGAAGAACAAGAATCGGCTTGTGAGCAGGAGTCTATCCTGGTATCAATAAAAAATCTTTTGTCCTATCCGTGGGTGGAAAATCGCCTTGCTCAGGATAAACTCAAGATATACGGCATGCATTTTAACATTGAAAATGGCGAGCTGCTTAGTTTTGACCCACAAACCAGATATTTTGAATCAGTGGAGTAGAAAAATGGTTACAAAAATATATAATCCTGTCAAAAATCCAATGCAATCCGGCAAGGGTAAGTCTGATAGTTGGCTGCTTGAATTTGACCGCAAAGATGCCCGCTATATCGACCCTGTCATGGGCTGGACTGGATCTAGCAACGCAAAGCAGCAGCTCCGCCTTGAATTTAATAGCAAAGGTGATGCCATTGCCTACGCGAAGCGTAAAAATATTGAATATCAATTGGTTGAGCCAGAAACTTCAACTTATAATTTAAGAGCCTATTCTGATAATTTTACGAATTAGCCCTTCATTTTTTCAAACTGTCCAAATATTTTGTCACTCATGGACAGCTTCAAATTCATTACGCCCGCTTCTTCAATGCACTCCAGCACTTTGGAATTAGCGTGGATCCATGCCAGTAATTTGCCATTTTCGACCGGAATATTAACCGTAATTTCCCTGTTTCCCTCGGATAATTTTATATCTATGAGATTTAAAAGATAATCCACACCCTGCCCTGTCAGGGCCGAAATTGCTGCCGTATCCTTTTTTGATTTTGCGATTTGTACGTAATCATCGCCATCTAACTGGTCAATTTTATTAAATATTTCCAGCATGTTATGCTCTATTTTATCTTCGACAACCAGTGATGATAAAATATTCAGCACATCTTTTTTCTGCTCTTCAGTTTCAGGATGCGAGATGTCGCGCACATGAATCATCAAATCCGCCTCAACCACTTCCTCCAATGTTGCCCGGAATGCTGCGACTAACTCAGTCGGTAAATTCGATATAAAACCAACCGTGTCCGACAGAATTATTTTCTTGCCAGAAGGCAGTTTAACCAGGCGCATTGTCGGATCCAGCGTTGCAAATAATTTATCCTCAGCCACCACTTTTGCCCCGGTTACGCAGTTGAATAAGGTCGATTTTCCGGCGTTAGTATAGCCGACCAGGCTCACCACTTTATAAGGAATTTTTTTGCGCGATTTTCGATGTAAATCTCTGGTTTGCTCAACTTTTTTCAGCTGTTTTTTTATCGAAGAAATCCGGTCGCGGATCACGCGCCGATCCGATTCTATCTGCGTCTCACCCGGCCCACCAAGGAAACCAGCTCCACCTCGCTGCCTTTCCAGATGCGTCCATGAGCGCACCAATCGCGATTTTTGATATTCCTGCGCGGCCAACTCAACTTGCAAGCTACCCTCTTTTGTTTGCGCTCTTTTGCCAAAAATTTCCAGGATTAGGGCCGTCCTATCAATCACTTTACAATTGAATCTTGTCTCCAAATTGCGCTGCTGAACCGGAGTTATATGAGTATTAATTATCGCCAGGCCGATTTCATTATTTGCTATATACTCCGCAAATTCTTCCGCTTTCCCTTTGCCAATATAAGTTGCAGGAACAATTTTTTGTAATGCAACCACTTGAGAAAGCTTGATATTCAGGTTGATAGCCGCGGCCAGACCAACCGCCTCTTCCAATTTATTTTCAGAAGTTCTTAAGTCGCTGTGATCCTGCGCTTTTAGATATGGGTGTATGATTATTGTTTGCATCAGAATTTTTTCAAAATTTTAATTAAATCCGCATGGTTTTCAAAATGTTTTTGTGGCTGATATTTTACAAATCGTTCATGCGACAAGTCCTGATCGCCATAAAATATAGGCATACAACCGGCATTATACGCGCACTCCATATCTGTTACACTGTCGCCAACGAACCAAACATCCTGACTCGGCACAATTTTGCTACCTTCCAGCGCCAATAGCACAGGTTTTGGCGACGGCTTATCCTCATCCGCGTCCTTTGCCCCGATAACTTTTGTAAAGTATTTATTCCAACCGATATGGTCAACTTCTGCCCGCAAGTTACACCCGGTTTTATTACTCACTAACGAGACATAAATATCTTTGCCCAGCAACTCTTTTAAAACCTCTTCCGCACCTTCAAGTGGTAACAGAGCATTTAAATGTATCCGCTTGAAATTACTCAAATATTTATCACCAGCCTCCTCCCATTTATCGCCAAAAATTTCTGGAAATGAATCACGCAAGGAGCGATGAACACGCTCTTTTGTCACCTCCAGATTCCACGGTTCATGCCCCATTTCGATAAAAGTTTCGGTCAATGCCTGGTGAATAGTCGGCCAAGTATCCGCCAAAGTATTGTCCCAGTCAAATAAAATTGCTTTTGGTTTAATCATATTTTTCCTTTTTCCACCTGATTTTCGACAAACTCTTTATACAATGCAATCAGTTTTTTGGTTACCTCACCCACTTTTCCACCCCCAATATTATGTCCGTCAACCTCTACAATCGGCATAATATGCTTCGTTGTAGAGGTTATAAATGCCTCTTTCGCCAAAAATATATCATCCTTTTTAAATGGTTTTTCGATAATTTTTATACCGTTTTTTGTCGCAATTTCAATCACACAAGACCTTGTTATGCCAGATAAAATTTTATTATTGGCCGGATGCGTACGTAATGTTCCTGCGTCACTTGCAATAAAAAAATTGGTTGAACTTCCCTCTGTAACCAGTTGATTTTCTTCTATTAAAATTGACTCGATAGCCCCTTCCTCCATCGCCTTTTGCTTGGCTAAAATATTTGGCAAAAGCGAAATTGTTTTCAAATCTCTGCGCTTCCACCGAATATCCGCATGAGTAATGGCTACCATACCAGTTTTATACTTGTCTTCGGATAATAATTTCTCCGGCGAAATGGTTGCAACCAGCGAAGCTGTTACTAAAGGATTCGGAAAATCATGGTTGCGTGGCGCAACTCCGCGCGAAATTTGTAGGTATAAAAAACCCGATTCCAGCTTATTTTTCTGCAAAAGCTGCATAACCAAATCGAGCAAAACAGTCCCGTCAACCCTATATTTTATGCTTAAACCATCGAGTGAATTTTGCAAGCGGCGACAATGCAAATCCCAATCAAGGGCGACATTATTTTTGATGTACACCACCTCATACACACCGTCAGAAAACTGATACCCTCGATCCTCTATATGTACAAAAGCGTTTTTATGATCGACAAACTTGCCATTTACGTAGCTAATTTTTTTCATGACATAGAGCCTTGCCTGTTAAAAGAACTCAAACTTAACCGAGAAAATTTTCTCAACCTGCTTCACCATATTGGCCTGGCTTAGGATAATAATTCTGTCACCGGTTTTTACAACTGTGTTTTCATCGGGCAAAATCACCTCATCACCGCGAGAAATCGTGCCGATAACTATGCCTTTCGGCAATGATAATTCACCCAAAGATTTACCGACAACAGCCGAAGACTCGACAGCCTCCGCCTCAATAATTTCGGCCTTGCCCTTACAAATAGAATGCACAGACAAAATGCGCCCTTTTCTAATATGCTGCAAAACACTCGAAACAGTTATCTCCCTCGGATTAATCGCAACATCAATCCCCAATGATGAAATAAGCGGCGAATAAGACACCGCATTATTAACTAAAGTAACAACCCGCTGACACCCAAATCTTTTCGACAATAACGACGATAAAATATTGACTTCATCATCATTAGAAACCGCAATCACAGTCTCAGCAGCAGCGACATTAGCCTCATCCAGAATTTCCTGCGATAAGGCATCACCATTTATAACCGTCGTTTTATGTAAGCGTTCAGCGACATATTCCGCCCGTTCTTTACCAAGCTCAATCAGTTTCACTTTCACATCCGGCTCTTCAGCCTCAATATACTCCGCTAAAAACAAGCCAATATTACCACCGCCGATGATAATTATACGCCGCGCTTCCCTTTCTTCGTGACCAAAAATCTCCATTGCTGCAGAAATATATTTTGAGTCACAAGAAAAATACACCTCATCATTTTCCAGCAATTCCGACTCTTCATCAGCCATTATAAATTCATCGTCACGCATCACACCCATCATAAAAACGCCAACGTCAAAAAGCCGTGTTTTTATCCGCTCCAACTGCATGTTAATCATCGGGCAATCAAGCGTGCATCTAATACCAACAACTTTGATTTTTCCTTCAGAAAACGGAATAGTATCAACCGCTCCAGGGACATGCAAGCGATGGATGACCGCTCTTGCCACCTCAATTTCCGGCGAAATAATATAATCTATCGGCAAATGGTCATGCCGATAAAGATGCTTCCACTCAGGATGCAGATAATTTTGATTTCTTATCCGCGCAATTTTTGTTGGCACATTAAACAGCGAGTGTGCCACCTGACATGCAACCATATTAACTTCATCCGACAAAGTCACCGCGATAATCATATCTGCATTTTCAGCATCCACCTCTTCCAGCATGGTTGGGTGAGACGCAAATCCGACCCTGGCCTTAACATCCAGAGTATTACTTATTTTACTAATTAACTCCGGTGATTGATCTATCACGGTTATATCGTTATCTTCCATCGACAACTGCCTGGCAATCGAAGTCCCAACCTGCCCTGCTCCACAAACTATTATGCGCATTTAATATTACCGTCGCTCTCTTCTTCGTTATTTTCATTATTATTCACACCGAGCGACTTAAGCTTTCGATGAAACGCCGACCTTTCCATACCGATAAAAGAAGCTGTTCGAGAAATATTCCCGCCAAATCTCTGCAGCTGCGTTGCCAAATATTCCCGCTCAAAAATCTCCCTTGCCGCCCTAAGTGGCAACCCCATAATATCAGGGTTTATACCAGATGACGAACTCATTGGATTGCTCGATAAAATTTCCGGTGGAAGCATTGAAGATGTTATTTCGCTTGCATCTTCAGGCGACATAATTAAAAGCCACTCAATCACATTCCTAAGCTGCCTGATATTACCTGGCCAGTCATAAACCTCCATCGTAGCAACCGCACTTTGACTTAAAGTTTTTGGTGCCACACCCAGCATAGAAGCACAACGTTTTATGAAGTAATTGGCCAGAGGTATTAAATCACCCAACCTCTCTTTCAACGATGGTATTTTTATCGGAACAACATTCAGGCGATAATATAAATCCTCTCTGAATCGCCCTTCCGCAATCTCTTTTTGCAGGTCTTTATTCGTCGCAGCTATAACCCGAACATCAACACTGACTTTTTTATTACTACCAGCTCTTTCGAAACTGCTTTCCTGCAATATTCGTAAAATCTTACCTTGCGCAGCAAGAGGCATGTCGGCAACTTCGTCCAAAAATAACGTTCCGCCATGCGACTTTTCAAAAGTTCCAACTTTTCTAATATTATTGCTAAATCCGCTATCATCCTCCAGCCCAAATAGCTCACTCTCTACCTTCTCAGGCGAAATACTGGCTGCATTTAGTATCGTAAAAGGACCATTTCTGCGCTTTGATTTTTGGTGAATTAACCTTGCCACAATCTCTTTACCACAACCTGCAGGGCCGGCAATCATCACACGGCTTTCAGTTGCCGCAACGCGATCTATCGCATTTTTTAAAGATGTCACTGCCGGAGAATTACCTACCAATTGATTTTCGAGAACACCTCTAACCCTCAACTCTGCATTTTCATTCTTAAGCCTGGCCGTTTCTATCGCCCGTCGCAGCAACCGTAGCAGTCTATCTTCTTTAAAAGGCTTTTCTATATAATCATATGCACCGAGTTTAATCGAGTTTATCGCGGTTTCAATATTACCATGACCACTTATCATAATAACCGGAAGATTCGGGTATTTACTCTTCACTTTCTCCAGAATCCCAAGCCCATCCAAATCGCTACCTTGCAGCCAAATATCCAGCACAATAGCTGAAGGAATCCTTTCATTTAAAGCCGCAAGCGCGCTATTGCTATTACTTGCAAGGCGCGTTGAAAAGCCGTCATCTTTTAAAATATCTGATATCAAATCTCTGATATCAGCCTCATCGTCAACAACCAGTACATCTAGCGACATATATATACCCTATAAATTTCTCTCCACCTAACTGGATAACGGAAAATATATATAAACGCAAGCCCCTGAATCAATATTTATGAATTCCAGCCTTCCATTATGATCTTCTATAATTTTTTTAACAATAGCCAGCCCCAAACCGGTTCCTTTGCTTTTCGTCGTAACATAAGGCTCAGTAACTCTTTCCAAAATATTTTGATCAAAGCCACGACCATTATCAATTATTTTTATTACATAATTATCCTTAGTTTTTTCCACTATAATTTTTATGATACCCTGTTCCAAATTACCCGATTCCATTTTATCTTCAATCGATTCTTCCGCATTTTTTAACAGATTTGTCATGACGCGCGAAATTTGTTCAAAGTCACAATAAATCACCATGTTTTTATCAGGTTTTTTATATATAAAATCAATGTCAGGACTGTTAACTTCGCGAGAAAAAATAACCTCCTCGATCAGCTCGCAAATATCGGTGTTCGCAAATACAGGAACTGGAATTCGGGCAAAACTCACAAACTCTTCAACCATTTTACCTATAGAATTAACATTGCGAATTATCGTATTAATATATCTAGAAAAAACCTCTTTATTCTCAACTTCATCGGAATATTTGTTTTTGAGGCGGTCGGCGGCAAGCTGAATTGGTGTAAGCGGATTTTTGATTTCATGAGCAATACGCCGCGCAACGTCCGACCAGGCCGATCTTCTTTGTGCCGATATAAGTTCCATTCTCTGCTTTTCCAGCTGGGTTGTCATGCGGTTAACTTCCCTCGCCAAAGTAGCTATTTCATCATTTTCATGCCCTTCAGCCACTCGCGTTGTCAAATCCCCTCCCTTCACTTTTTGCGTGGCATCAACAAGCATACTAATAGGCTTAACCACAGCTACGGCAAAAATCAATCCCGCCCAAACTACCATCAACAACAAAAGTAACGATACAATTACAAAAACTATAAAAAACTGTATTTGCAAACTTGATACATCATTTTTCAACTTGCTATATTCGTTCGCCGCGCCTTTGGTAAATTCAATATGTTTTATGATATTATTATCGACAAAGCGGCCAACCAGGAGATATGTATCGAAATAATTTTCCAGCTTAATAAGCGCTGTCACCCTGTCTTCAGTTTCATTTGCGACGATAACTACATTTCCATTTTCTGCCTGACGGATCGTATCATCAGGCATATCCTCCAGAATCATTTCCAGAGAGTAGCTCAAGTTTGTCCTGGCTAATAGCGAATGCTGGCGACCTGATTTCTGAAATACTATAGCCTCGGGCAACTTTCTTATTACAGTCAAAAGCGACAGTTTACTACTAAACGAGCCGGGTTTTTCCCGTATATTATAAGCATCACGGTTTAAATCGCTAGCCATTCCAAGGATGTCAGCATGGATAATATTTTTATGCTCTGCAAAATATAAATCGGCGATTTTTACCGACTCTTCAATCGCAGTGCTCACTTTCTGGTCGAACCATGATTGAATTCCATAATTAAAAAATATAGCTGAAAACACCGCCATAGTTATCGTCGGCACGATTGCCACCAGTGAAAACATCACCACAATTCGCGTCTGCAACCGCGACCCCACTGATCCTTTTCTGCGCTCCAAAAATAATTTCAGCAATCGTTTTGAAACAACCGCAGCCAAAGCCAGTAATAAAATCAGGTCTATCAGCACCCAAGCGATTACGTTTTTTGGATCGGGGCCAAATAGATTTTCACCGCTTGTTATCGCCGAATAAGTAGCGATTACAGAAATCACAGAAGCCACTGTCAAAACCAGCGCCAAATTTCTCGAGCGGAATATTTTCCTAAACAATTTTAAAAATCGCCTTGGATAGTTTGGTCTGTATTGTATAGCTGCTGCTGTCATAATTGATTAATCTATAGTAATATTTGTGATTTGTCATTCTCAATAATCACCCCAACAACTCCCCGTAGAACCTCGCAATGTGCTCCTTAACATCGCCGGCGCCATATTCGCGGTTCACTTTATTTCTAAACTCCGCCGAGCCGGGCAGGCCTGTGCTATACCAGCCAATATGCTTGCGGGCAAACGGAACTCCGCGCTTCTCGCCATAATGCTCGACCATGGCGTCATAGTGATTCAAAATAAGATCCAGCTGTTCTTCCAAAGTCGGATCAGGAATTTTTTCACCGGTTTTCAAATAATGCGATGCCTGGCTGATAAACCACGGGCGACCATAGCATCCGCGCCCAATCATTATCCCATCCGCGCCGGATTCTTCCAACGACCGGTCAATATCCTCATAAGTTTTAATGTCACCATTTACAATCACCGGGATATCCACAACGTCTTTGACTTTCCGGATAAACCCCCAATCGGCACTGCCTTTATACATCTGATTGCGCGTACGCCCATGAATCACAATCATTTTTATGCCGACTTCCTCAGCCGCTTTTGCGATTGACGGGGCATTCAAGCTGGTGTGATCCCACCCCATTCGCATTTTTAATGTGACGGGGATATCCACCGCATCAACCACGGCGCGCAATATTTCCACCGCCTTGCATTCATCCTTCATCAAAGCCGATCCAGCATAGCCATTCACAACTTTTTTAACCGGGCAGCCAAAATTCAGGTCAATAATCTTTGCGCCCATATCTTCGTTAAGTTTGGCCGCTTCCGCCATCACATCCGGCTCATTTCCAGCCAATTGCACCGAGGTCATATCCTCAATGTCAGAAGTCTGGCATTTCATCAGGCTTTCCCGGGTTTGCATAACCATCGCGCGGCTCGCCACCATTTCTGATACAAGCAGCCCTGCGCCAAAACTTTTTACCAAATGGCGGAAAGGGGCATCGGTCACCCCCGACATCGGGGCGAGTATAACCGGGTCTTTTAATTCGAATTCACCAATTTTTATGGACATTGTATTTATATCTGTATAGTATTTTTGGCGGAATATATACTAAATATGCCTATTTGGCAATCGGGAATCTATTTTATTAAAGATACATTATTTCTCTTGAAAACTACTGGCATATCCTGCTCTATCTCTTGCTACCAGTCGTTCTTGCCATGCTTGCCATGCTTTTTCCTCTGTACCTTGGGGTTGATCATAAGCCGGAATATAAGTTTTTTTCTGTTGTTCCATATGCGCTTGGTCAAGTAAAGTCCCTCCAGGTCCCCCATAGTAAAAAATTGAACTAACATAGCTAGACCAACCTTCCATTTTCTCCACGGCCATAAATAAAAGGTAATATTTAGACGCTTTAACACTTTCATTACCTAAATCAGAAGATTTTGGCACATCACTACCTCCTAGCCAATCTACAAGCACTTCCTTCAGAGTCTCTCTATCTACGTTTTCTTCTATATATTTTTTTATATTATTTATTGCCCCATCTCTCACAATGAGTTGAAAAGAAACAGAATCATTAGTCCTACAATAACTTAGGGCTTTATTAGCCTCTTCAACTCTTCTCTTTATTTCTATAGACGCAAAACATGCATTTGTACCAGATTCACCAGCCATTTTTTATCCTCAATAATTTTTCATTAATAACGATGGCATCAATACGGTTTTATTACATCCGCGTCAAGGTTATAAAAATATCCTCTTGACCTTATCATATTACAAATTATAACCTTCAACTATGAAAAAATACAAAGCAATAGCCCTAATCGCAGCAGCCGGGAGCGGTGATCGGGCGAAAACCGATATACCAAAGCAGTATACGAAGCTAAATGGCTCGGCGATTTTGCGTCATAGCGCCCTCGCCTTTTTAAACCACCCGGATATTGATGCGGTAGGAGTTATTTATAACCCGGCCGATGAAGAGCTATACCAGGAAGCTGTCGCCGGGCTTGACCTACTCCCCCCAATTGCAGGCGGGGACACGAGACAAAAATCCGTATATCTAGGCCTTGAAGGCATCCAGGAATTTTCCCCAGAAAAAGTTCTTATTCATGATGCAGCGCGACCGCTGGTTGGTGCAGATATTATCTCCCGTGTGTTAGATAAAATTCAGGCAGGAAAATCCGTTATTCCCGTGTTGGAAGTTGAGGACACACTAAAAAAATGTGCTGACAACAAAGTCACCGAGACAATCGACAGAACGGACTTATTCCGCGTTCAAACACCGCAAGGGTTCGTTTTCGCCGACATATTAGATGCACATAAATCAGCAGATGGAAGCCACTTTACCGATGATGCATCGATTTTTGAGCATCTGGGCAAAGAAATTTTAACCATCGAAGGCGCGCAACTAAACTTTAAAATAACAACTAACGAAGACCTCAAAAGAGCGATAATAATCATGCAAAATGACTATGAAACAAGGATAGGTAGCGGGTTTGATGTACATAAATTCTGCCCGCCAAAATTGCCTCAAAAAAACAGAATTATGCTTTGCGGAGTCGCCATTCCTCACGATATGAGCCTTGAAGGACATTCCGACGCAGACGTGGGATTACACGCAATTGTCGACGCGATTTTAGGCGCAAT
>JAJRPW010000073.1 GCA_024280585.1 Alphaproteobacteria bacterium | reverse complement strand
TTGTTCATATTGTCGAGTAATATACTGTCAGTGTGGCATTCAAGTGATTCCGTCACTTGTTCTAGCGTGTCACATTCAACTTCTATTTTAAGAGCGGAGGCGGTGCGGCATTGCTCAACGGCCCGTTTAATTCCGCCACATATGCTTATATGATTATCTTTTATTAATATAGCATCATCAAGGCAAAAGCGATGATTTTGTCCGCCGCCGATGCTTACTGCATATTTTTGGATATAACGTAGTCCAGGGATTGTTTTTCTGGTGTCGAGTATCTTTGCTTTTGTCCCGGAAATTTTTTGCACAAATTGACTGGTCAAGGTGGCAGCGCCGCATGTTTGGCGTAGTAAGTTTAGTGCTACTCTTTCGCCGGATAAAATAGCGCGGGCATTGCCACGGCCTTTTAAAATCACATCGTTTTTTTGCGCAAGGTCTCCATCATGAAAATTTGATTGCATTGTTATTTCTTGGTTCATATGCTGGAAAACCCTTGTTGCTATAGGGATTCCGCAAATTATCATTTCATGGCGGGCGCGGATTTCAAACTGTGTTTGCATATTTTTAGGAATGGTTGAGTTCGTCGTAATATCGCCGCTGCCCATATCTTCTTCAAGTGCGAGTTCAATTATTTTATCGATTTTATCCATGTTCAGCTGCATCTAAAACACCACGGTTTTAGTGCCATTTAGCATGATTCTATGTTCGATATGATAGGTAACGGCGCGTGTTAGAACTATACTTTCGATGTCTTGTCCGATGGATAATAGTTTGTCCGGGGTGTGGATGTGGTTAACGCGCGTGACTTCTTGCTCAATTATTGGGCCTTCGTCGAGCTCATTTGAAACATAATGTGCAGTTGCTCCAATTATCTTGACCCCTCGGTCAAAAGCCTGGTGATACGGCTTGGCTCCTTTAAATCCAGGCAGAAAAGAATGGTGGATATTTATTGCTTTGCCGTAAAATTTTTCTACCAGATTTGGGCTTATGATTTGCATATAGCGGGCAAGAACTGTTAAATCTATGTCTAAATTTTTAATAAGTTCAAAGATCTGATCCTCTTGTTTCGACTTGGTTTTTGTTGTAATTGGCAGGTGGTGAAATGGGATGTTATACCAGTTTGCCATTTCTTCCATGTCTGGGTGGTTTGAGATAATTGCAGGAATTTCAATGGCTAAGGAGCCGCTGGCGTATCTATGCAACAAATCATTTAAGCAGTGACCTTGTTTTGATACCATTAGTAATAAACGTGGCTTGACCGATTGGTCGTGTAATTTCCAGTCCATAGTGAATTCATCAGCAATTTTTTGGAAATTATCCTCTAAAGAAGCCAATTTATCGGATGAAGTGAAGACGGAGCGCATAAAAAAGTTGCCGGTTGAGGCATCCCCAAGCTGTGCTGATTCTAATATAAAACAGCCGTTTTCTGCCAAAAAACCGGATACAGCAGCGACTATTCCCTTGGTATCTTTACATGACAAAGTTAGAATGTATGTTTTTTCTGGCATGTTGGTGGCACCTCGTATTTATAAAGAAGCTTCTTGGTAGCCTTTTTTTGCCGAGAAGGCAAACATAAATAATATTTATAGATATTTTTAATGTGACATTTAGTATATAAGGGTGTATATAGCCAACTTTGTATATTTATAGAGTAAAAAATGACAAAAATTTTAATATTAGAAGCAAGATTCTACCAGGAAATTGGTGATAATTTGGCTAATGCAGCCATTGCGGAGCTGGAAAAAGCTGATGTGGATTATGAGCGGATTCAAATTCCGGGTTGTTTTGAAATTCCGGCAGCTCTGGCTATGGCTGTTATGTCCGAAAAATACAACGGATTTATTGTGCTTGGTTGTGTTATACGTGGTGAAACTTCACATTATGACTATGTTTGTGGAGAGAGCGCGCGCGGTGTGAATGATATTGCGATAAGTAAAAAAATTGCGCTGGGTTACGGTATAATTACAGCGGAAAATCATGAACAAGCCAATGTCAGAGCTGATGCCGGGCAAAAAAACATTGGTGGGCGTGCGACGTTAGCTTGCCTTTCGATGGTAAAAATTAAAGAAAAGTTGTTATAAAAATGAAAGATCAAATAGAAAATTCAAAAAGTGAAGCGCGTATGGCTGCGGTAAAAGCTTTGTATGCTAATGGTGTCAATCAGGCGGCGGTCGCTAATGTTGAACCAGCGGATCCGGATGAGGTTGTGCTGGATATTATTAGCTGTTATGAAGATAACGAGGAAGGCTTGGGCGATATTAAAATTGATAAAAAGTTCTTGGCAAAGTTAGTTCGTGGTGTTTTAGAAAATTCTGATGTGCTTGATAAGTCAATATCGACACATTTGAATGAAAAATGGCGGCTGGAGCGGATAAATCCAGTTTTGAAGGCGATTTTGCAAGCCGGAGTTTATGAAATAATGGAGTTTGAGAGGGTTCCTTTGAAAGTTATAATAACTGAATATGTCTATATTTCACGTTCGTTTTTTGATGAAAAAGAGGTGGGATTTGTCAATGGCATTTTAGACAAAATTGCCCATGAAGTTCGAGATGGCAAATGAATTTGACCTTATTGAAAAATATTTTTTGCCGTTGACTGGCGGGTTCCCCGGTGCGCTTGGCTTAAAAGATGATGCCGCGATTATTGAATCCGATCCTGAATACAGTTTTATTGTAACGAAAGATGCGATAGTTGAGAATGTACATTTTCTGAAGTTCGATCCTGCTTTGACAATCGGACAGAAATTAATGGGGGTAAATTTGTCTGATTTGGCGGCAATGGGCGCGCTGCCATATGCTTATTTTCTGTCGGTTATTCTGCCAAAAAGCACTAGCGAAAACTGGGTAAAAGAATTTTGTGCAGGTATAAAAATTGCGATTGGCAAATATGGCGGAGTGGTTTCCGGCGGCGATAGCGTGCGTCATGATGGGCCGATTACCCTATCTTTGACAGCGATCGGAAAAGTTAAAAAGGGTAGGGCGCTGAAAAGGTCGGGTGCTAAGTGTGGTGATTTAATTTTTGTTAGTGGATCAATTGGCAGTGCATATCTTGGTCTACAAATTTTACAAGGAAAATTATCATTAAAAAACAAAAGTTTGGAGCGAACTCTTATTTCTAGTTATCAAATTCCTGTTCCAAGAATCGAGTTGGGAAATAAGTTAATTGGCGTTGCAAGTGCATGTATTGATATATCGGATGGATTATTGGCGGAGTTAAACCATATATGCAAGTTATCTGGGCAAGGTGCTGAAATATATATGGAAAACATTCCTATGGTTGATGGGTGGGCTCTCCCTTACCCTAGCCCTCTCCCAGAGGGGGAGGGGATTTTATCGATGATAACTGCCGGTGATGACTATGAATTACTATTTACTGTGCCAGAGTCAAAAAGGGAAAAAATTGAGGAATTACAGTCTATTGTCCCGATAACTGAAATTGGTAGATTAACTAATTCGGGCGAGCTTATTGTGCTGGATAAGCATGGGCAACAGGTGAAAATAAGCAAGTTTGGCTATGAGCATTAGCGCTAGTTATAACTCCCGGGCTATTCAACAACCCCATGACATTGCTTGTATTTTTTACCTGATCCGCATGGGCATGGTTCGTTTCTGGCGACTTTCCCCCATGTTGCTGGGTCATTCGCGTCGCGTTCTTCGGCTTTTACACGGCTTTTTGCTTGTCCCAAAGCCACAACCGAGCCTTCGCGTGCGGTTAGGGCTGGATCAACCCGGCTTTCTTGCATTTTCTGCCGGCGTTTAGGGCCTTTTGACAGTTTTTCGGTGTCACGTTGCTCTTCGCTAAGTTGCATATGGGATATTCGTCCGGTAACTGCCTCGTTCAGGCCATTTAACATCTGTTCAAACATAGCAAAAGCCTCGCGTTTATACTCATTTAGCGGGTCTTTCTGGCCATATGCACGCAGGCCAATTCCCTGCCTTAAATGGTCAAGTCCGAGCAAATGTTCTTTCCACATTTGGTCAAGAGTCACCAGCAAAATCTGTTTTTCAACCATGCGCATGATAGGCGGAGTAAGGTTTTCCTCCTTTTCCTCCATTAGTTTGTCAACCCCTTGGTCAAATTTTTTGAGGATTTCTTCGTTGCCGATACCTTCTTCCTTGGCCCAATCATTAATTGGCAGGCGCAAGCCATAAATGCGGAAAGCCTCTTTTTGCAAAGATTCTATGTCCCATTGTTCAGGGTAGGATTTTGGTGGAATACACTGATTTATAAGGGATTCTGCGACCTCATCGCGCATATCCCGCACATGGCTGGATACGTCATCTGTGTCCATAATTTCGATTCTGCGTTCGTAAACAACCTTACGCTGATCATTCATAACATCATCAAATTTAAGCAAATTTTTGCGAATTTCATAGTTATGAGCTTCAACTTTTTGCTGGGCTTTTTCGATGGCGCGGCTGATCCATGGGTGGGTTATGGCTTCGCCTTCTTTTAGGCCGAGTTTTTGTAGCATATTAGTGATTTTGTCGGAACCGAAAATGCGCATTAAGTCGTCTTCAAGTGACAAATAAAATTTCGAAGCACCGGGGTCGCCCTGGCGGCCGGATCTTCCGCGTAATTGGTTGTCGATCCTGCGGCTTTCATGCCGTTCGGTCGCCAGAACGAATAAGCCGCCGGCTTTTATTACGTTCGCTTTGTCGTCTTCGACCTGTTTTTCGATTTTTATCTGCAGTTTTTTAAGGTCTTTTTCTTTGCCTTTTGTAATTTCATCTTCAAGCAACATTTCAATATTGCCGCCAAGTTTAATATCGGTTCCGCGTCCGGCCATATTAGTCGCAATCGTAATCGCACCAAGCCTTCCAGCCTGGGCGATGATATGAGCCTCGCGTTCATGTTGCTTTGCATTAAGGACATTATGGGGGATTTTTCGATTTTTTAGCAATTTGGCGATAAATTCAGATTTTTCAATGCTGATTGTGCCAACCAAAACCGGTTGCTTGTTTTTATAACATTCCTCAATTTTATCTACGATGGCGTTATATTTTTCTTCCGCCGAGCAATAAATATCATCATCATCGTCGATTCTTGCGACAACAAGGTTGGGCGGGATTTCTATCACTTCCAGTTTGTAAGTCTCTGAAAATTCAGCAGCTTCTGTCATCGCCGTGCCGGTCATGCCGGATAATTTGTCAAAAAGACGGAAGTAATTCTGGAACGTTATTGATGCAAGAGTCTGGTTTTCATTTTGCACAGGAGTGCCTTCTTTTGCCTCCAATGCCTGGTGTAGTCCGTCAGAATAGCGGCGCCCCTCCATCATCCGTCCGGTAAATTCGTCGATTATTATGACTTTATTATCCTTGACTATGTAATCGCTGTCTTTGGCAAATAATTTATGGGCGCGCAACGCCTGATTTATATGGTGAACCAGCGATATTGAGTTTAAATCATACATATTGCCAGATTCTTCCAGCAGGCCGTCTTTTTTAAATAAATCCTCAATTTTATTGGTTCCATCGTCGGTTAACACAACAGATTTAGCTTTTTCATCAATCTCATAATCAGCATCACCAAGCTGTGGTATCAGAAGATTCATGGTGTGGTATAACTCAGAATTATCCTCAGTCGGCCCGGAAATAATAAGTGGAGTTCTGGCCTCATCAATCAAAATTGAGTCAACTTCGTCAATAATCGCAAAGTTAAAGCCACGCTGAACCATCTCGTCCTTGGAGAATTTCATATTATCACGCAGATAATCAAAGCCAAATTCATTGTTGGTTCCGTATGTAACATCGGCTCCATAGGCGTTTTTGCGCATTTGATCATCAAGATCATTTATCACACAAGATACTGTAAGTCCTAGAAATTCATAGATTTTCCCCATCCATACAGAATCACGCTGCGCCAGGTAATCATTAACTGTTACGACATAAACGCCTTTTTCCTGTAGAGCGTTCAAATAAACAGCTAAAGTGGCGGCCAAAGTCTTGCCCTCACCGGTTTTCATTTCGGTTATCATGCCGCGATGTAGGATAATTCCACCGATTAATTGTACGTCGAAATGGCGCATTTTAAGCGTGCGCTTGCCCGTTTCGCGCACAACCGCAAAGGCTTCGGGCAGGATGTCATCCAGAGTTTCTCCGTTGCTTAGACGTTCTTTGAATGCGGTAGTTTTGTCTTTTAATTGCTCATCTGTAAGTGCTGAAATTGCTTCTTCAAATTCATTAATTTGCTCTATTAACGGCTGGATTCCACGTATAAATCTATCATTCACCGTTCCGAATATTTTTTTTGCTAGTGTTGAAAACATATTTCTCTCTTTTTAGTTATTTGGTGCAATTGCTTATGGTCCTCTTCGTACGCCATCTTTATTAAATCGGCCGACATTGCCGAGGATTTGCCCTAAAACACCCATGTCATGCCCCTCTACTTGCGTTTGGTCTGGTGTTATATCAATATTTTGGGCATCTTCATAGCCATAAATATTAATGGTTCTGACGGTTTGGTTGCTGTCAAATTCTATGGCGACAACTTTTTGATCGCTGACTTTTGGGTCTAAAAACGCAATATGCTCATATTCTGTCGAGATATAATACCATGTATCGGCGCCATAAGAAGATTTCGCCGAAGGGGAGCCCAGCTCTCTTTTAACCACGGCTTTCCGAGTTTTTCCGGCTTTTATCCCTTGTAACGCGTCCTGGTTGAATGTGTAACCCACTTGTTTTATATTCTTAACGCAGGCGGTCGCACTAAGTATAACGGTTATGACTACTGCGAATTTGACTATTTTTATTGTTTTTTTCATAATATTTAAAATATTTTGTTGATTTAACTGGATTTAGGCAAATAATTGTATTATAAGAACCGTCCGTAAAGAGCATGTATACAATAATTTTTGATTTACGCAAAAGATAAAATAAGGTAATTTAATATGGCAGTTCCAAAAAAGAAGACGTCGAAGTCCAAACGTAACATGCGTAGGGCACACGATTCGATTAAACCGGTTAATGTGATAGTTGATCCTGTTACTGGTGAGTATAAGCTTCCTCACCATATTTCTCTGGCTGATGGTACTTATAACGGCAGGCAGGTCGTTACCGAGAAAGAAGATGATGATGTAGCGGACGAGACTGAAGCTGAAACGTTATAGTTTTTGCTTTTGTAAAAGGTATTTATTAATATAAACTTGTGTGTTCTATTTGTGGATAATTCCGATGGTATGATCATAGCTTTGGATGCGATGGGTGGGGATTATGCCCCGGCTTGTGTTGTTCAAGGCGCAAACGAATTTATAACCAAGCGCAAAAAATATAAGAATGTGAAGTTCGTTTTTTATGGCGATGAGCCACGGATTTCTTCATTATTGCAAAATCTTCCGAAACTTAAAAACCAGAGCCGTATTAAGCATACTTCTGAATATGTGGCTTCTGATGAAAAGCCGTCTATTGCCCTTAGAAGAGGCAAAAATTCCAGTATGCGTTTGGCTATTGATGCCGTTAAAAAAGGCAAAGCGGCTGCGATTGTTTCGGCTGGAAACACGGGTGCTTTGATGGCTATGTCGAAGTTGGTGTTGCGGCCGATTGACGGGATTGACCGCCCGGCCATAGCATCGGTTATGCCGACCAGGCGGGGTAAATGTATTATGCTGGATTTGGGTGCTAATATTGATTGTAACTCTGATAATTTAGTGCAGTTCGCGGTTATGGGCGATGCTTTTGCCAAGGTTATGCTGGGGATTGAGGCGCCAAAGATTGGGCTTTTAAATGTAGGTGCGGAGGATAGCAAAGGTTCGGAAGTTGTAAAATCGGCGGCGGAAGAGTTAAAAGAGGGTGATTATCCCATTAATTTTTATGGCTATATCGAAGGAAATGACATAGCTGAAGGGATTGTTGATGTGGTTGTGACCGATGGTTTTACTGGCAATGTCGCGCTTAAAACAGCGGAAGGAACCGCTAAAATTTGTTCTGACTATATAAAAGCGGCGTTTAAAAGTTCACCTTGGGCGTTTGTTGGTGGTTTGCTGGCTAGATTTGCGTTAAAAAAATCATTCAAAAAGCTTGATCCAAGGTTATATAATGGCGCGATTTTCTTGGGTTTAAACGGGATTTCGATCAAAAGCCATGGTGGAACTGATGCAACCGGTTTTGCCAATGCCATAGAAGTTGCTTGTGAGCTGGCGAAAAATGATATAAATAGCAAAATAAAAGAAGAGCTTTCGATAAATCATGGACTTTTTAATGATGAGGACGAATTAGAAGCGGAGATTTTATGAAGCGAGCTGTGATTAAATCTTGCGGTTCTTATTTGCCGGAAAAAATTCTGACCAATAAAGATCTAGAAAAAATGGTAAAAACCAATGATGAATGGATCGTTAGTAGGACGGGTATAAGCCAGCGTCACATAGCAGATGAGGCCGAAACGACGGCTGATATGGCGGCTAAGGCGGCGCAAGAGGCTTTGGACAAATCGGGCTTATCGGCGCAGGATGTGGATTTAATTATTGTGGCGACAACTACGCCTGATAAAATTTTTCCATCTGTTGCGGTGCATGTGCAGGCGGCTTTGGGCGTTAAAAATGGTGCTGCGTTTGATATTCAGGCAGTTTGTGCTGGTTTTATTTATGCT
>JAJRPW010000072.1 GCA_024280585.1 Alphaproteobacteria bacterium | reverse complement strand
TAAATATTGGCAATAATCTAAACGTGTAACCTTCATCCGACATACCTTGCTTCGTGAAAATAAAAATATAGCAGGGTTTATCCTCTAGTGGGTGAAAAATGCGTAAGTCCTAACTATTTAGAATCATTTTTTTTGCCTCCATGTGCGTAATCCATATAGATATCCTGCAATCTCTTTTTCTGTGTAAAAAAATCGTACAATGGAATTTTATTTTCTATGGTCGATTTAAGTAGTGAGTTTAGACCTTTTTCATCTCCAGTAAAAATACACTCAATTGTCTTGCCGTTACACTCGACCTTGCTAACATTATCTAATTTTGAAATTTTCTTGATATATTTATCTGCATCTTCAAGCAAAGTCATTATTACTTTACTTGTCTGAGCTTCATTTTCTAAAGATTCGTTACCATCGTGATTTATAATTTTTCCTTCACGTAAAAGTAGCATTTCGCTGCAATAATCCTCCAACTCAGAAAGAATGTGAGAAGAAACCAGAAGAGTCATTCCTTGCTTCTGCAAGTCTTTAAATAGTGTTGAAAGTGATATTCTTGCCTCAGGATCAAGCCCAGATGCAGGCTCATCCAACAATAGTACCTTTGGTTCATGAATAATAGCTTGCGCAATACCAAGTCGTTGACGCAACCCTCTGGATAATGTGCCGGCTTCAACATCAAGGTAGCTAGATAAATCAAGATTCTTTGCCGCCTTTTTTACCTTCTTTTCAGTTTCGGATGGGGCTATTTGGTGAATACTAGCTATGAAGGTAAGGCATTGTCTTACAGTAAGGTCACCATATATGCCAAAGAAGTCCGATAAATATCCTATTTTCTTATGCACTTCTCGTGGATGCTCCAACGCATCAATACCATCAACTTTAATATTTCCAGAGAATGGTTCTTCCAAAGCAGCTATACAGCGCATTAAAGTTGTTTTCCCTGCTCCATTAGGACCAACAAGTGCTGTTACACTTCCTTCATTTATTTTAAATGAAACATCCTTTAAAGCGCGTTTACCAGGATATTCATAAATAATATTCTCTACTTCAATCATTTTATATGCTCAATAAATCTTGTTGAGTGTGAAAATACATTTTTTTAGCTAAAATACAAGATTTAGCCAGCATGTTTATTGCTCTTCGCCCCCTCGATAATACTTATCCACTTATGTTTCTTTTAGAGTTTTTCGCAATTCCACTCGCACAGGCGTTTTACAAACTTCGAACCACAACGCTAGAACCCCTGCAAAATATAGGGTCACCGAAAATAAAAAAGAGACCCTGAAAGAGAGAAAGAGAGAGAAAATTGGTTAAAAGGTGGTGTTTTTTATCAAAAGCTGCTTTGAAAAAGAGAGGGTGAAATGAAATGACAAACCCACAAACCCTTACTCACACTGGGCTTTGTAGCCCAACGCAAAGCTAGAAAAATATAGCAGAGAGCGGTTATCTGGTAGTAAAATGGCGGAGGGGATGGGATTCGAACCCACGATACGTTTGCACGCATACACGCTTTCCAAGCGTGCGCCTTCAGCCACTCGGCCACCCCTCCTGATTCTAGAAGAATCCGCTTTATAGAACAAAACTAGACCCAAGGCAACTAGTCTATATATTTTTTGAGCAAACTCGCATCGCCGCTTCTTAGGATAGGAATAATTTCACGAATTTTGTCTTCTTCCCAATCCCACCAGGCTACATCGCTTAACACTTGAATTTCCTCATCTGAAAAACGTTGTTTAATTATTTTTGCCGGATTTCCGCCAACTATTGTGTAGGCCGGAATATCTTTGGTGACAACGGCTCTTGCTGCAATAACAGCGCCATTGCCGATTTGCACACCAGGCATAATCAGCGCCTCATAGCCAATCCATACATCATTGCCAATGATGGTATCGCCTTTTTTTAAAAAAGCTGTGGGGAATTTTTTGCCGGGTTGCTTGCCTTCTTCTATTATATCCAGCGGATATGCCGCAAGCCAATCATGGCGATGTCCGTGATTTCCGCCCATCATAAACTGCGCGCCGCTGGCAATTGAGCAATATTTGCCGATAATAAGCTTATCTACATCTTTGCGCCGATCCGCATCATCCATATAAAGCACACAATCTTCAAAATGCTTGCCATGGTGATAACCTGCGTAGTAAGACCTTTTACCTACTATGATTTTAGGGTGATTTAACTTCATGTTAATCGCATAAGAATCGCGATATGTTGCGAATGGATTATGCTCCATGGACCTCCAGTTTTAACAATCGTTTTTTAGCGGGTAATCCACCTGCATACCCAACAAGACTGCCATCTGTGCCGATGATCCGATGACAGGGGATAATAATACCTATCGCATTTGCTCCATTGGCATTTGCAACGGCTCGAACGGCCTTCCTATTATCTATATTTTTTGCTAATTGCAGATAAGTTGAGGTGGTTCCATAAGGTACTTTTAGCAAGGCTTGCCAAATATTTTTCTGAAAATCAGTTCCCACCATTAATAATGGGATGTCAAATTCTTTTCTATTTCCAGAGAAATATTCATCCAACTGCTGCCGGGTTTTTTCTAAAAGCTGGTTATCACTTTCAATAAAATTAGCCTTTAGCCCTTTTTGGATACGGCTGTCAATAGCCGTTCTCATTTTTCTATATCTAAAATCAAGCAAACAAAGACTATCATTAAATGAACCTAAAATTAATTCGCCGACTTTAGTTTTGTAATATTGAATGTTGATTTTATCCATTTTATCAGCCTATTTCCTTATATCTAAAGCAATCGGTGGTATGGTCGTTAACCATACCGGTTGCCTGCATGAAAGCATAGCAGATGGTAGAACCGACAAATTTAAAGCCACGTTTTTTTAAATCTTTGCTCATTATATCTGACTCTTGCGTAGTTGCAGGAAGCTCTTTTAATGATTTCCAGCTATTTTGTGTGGTTTTTCCACCAACAAACCCCCAGATATATTTATCGAAGCTACCGAACTCCTTCTGCACTTCCAGAAATGCTTTGGCATTACCTATCGATGCTGCAACTTTCAGGCGGTTTCGCACAATGCCTGCGTTTTGCAATAATTCCTGTTGTTTGGCATCATCATATTTAGCAACTTTTGCAGGATCAAAATTATCATAGGCTTTGCGGTAATTATCGCGTTTTTTTAAAATAGTTACCCAGCTCAGTCCGGCTTGTGCGCCTTCTAAAATAAGGAACTCAAACAATAGTCTGTCATCATGAACAGGCACACCCCATTCTTCATCGTGATAGGCAATATAAAAATCAGCAGGATAACCGCTATATTGGAGCCATGCGCAGCGTGTTTTGTTCATGTTATTTCCTTTAAAAATGCAGCCGACAAACATCTCTATCGGCTGCAATTAATATTAACCACAAGACATTTTCTTCATAGCCTCAGCAATCTCTTCAGGCGATACATCGCGTATATGCTCGGCTATTGTCCAATCTATACCGAAGGCGTCGGTAAGAGTACCCATGCGGTCACCCCAGAACATATCCGCCGGTGCTTTCTTTTCGGTCATACCTTCGCCTTTGGCTTTATCGAAAGCGGCCTGTATATCTTCGACATAAACGTAAAATGATACCGGAGAACCACCAAGCGTTTTTGCTGTGTCCCCGCCATTTTCCCGGCATGAAGACCCCACCATGATGCGCGCATTTCC
>JAJRPW010000071.1 GCA_024280585.1 Alphaproteobacteria bacterium | reverse complement strand
CTATAATGCAAATATTATAATTTAAACTATAGAGAAAATATGCCTAGATTATTCAACACAGCCATGTGGTTGGCGGCTGGTACTACATATCAGGTAAAGTGGGGATTGACCGGGAAGGTAGATAATAGCTCTGCTTTAATTCCAGATTCCGTCACAACAAGCATTTGGTTTATAGATAATGAATATTATGTAAAATGTTTGCGAGTAGTTCTAGCGGCATGAGAAACATGATGACTTGGCGTTGTCGTTTGATCTACATGTGGCCTGCTTCTGCGCCTTCCACCCCCCCCGTCAAGTATAATTGTAAAAATGCCACAGTTTATCAGGCGCGGCCATGACCCTCAGCAAGTTTTGCCGGATACTACCCGGAAATATTTACCCCTTTTTGAGCAAAGCGCCCTGCTCTATCCTCACCAAACTACTGGATAAGTTAGCTTTAATCAAACTGGCATGAATCTCGCATTAGTGTAGACAGGAATTTTAATGCATGGTGTAGCAAATGAAAACGACCCATTACGAATACAAATCAGCTCTGAAGGATTTTAAGGTCGCGAAGGCACTTAATGGCGAGGAATATTTCGCCGGTGTTCCTAATTTTCTGGATAAACACCGTGAACTAGTGAATAAAAGGCTTAAATCTATTCTAATAACCGTATCGGTGGTGCTATTAATCCTTTTGGTTTTATTCGCCAAGCAAGCAAGCGCCGCCTCGCGCATTAAAGATATTGTCTATTTTGAAGGCGTCCGTGATAATACATTGCTTGGTTATGGCTTGGTGGTGGGTCTGAACGGCACTGGTGATAACCTGAAAAACGTTCCTTTTACTAAAAAAGGGCTGATACAATTTCTTTCAAAATTAGGGATAGATTCCAAAGGAACAAAGCTAAAAACTAAAAATGTTGCAGCAGTCACAATCACTGGTGTGCTGCCCGCTTTTGCCAGGTCCGGTAGTAAATTTGATATAACGGTCAGCACATTAGGCGATGCAAAAAGCCTGAGAGGCGGAGTTTTACTGGCTTCACCTTTGCTCGGTGCCGATGGCAATGTTTACGCGATAGCACAAGGACCAGTGGCAATTGGCGGCGTAATAACGGATAATGAATCTTCAAATGCAACTTCAAAAGGAGTTCCAACAGGAGGCTATGTGTCCAATGGCGCAGTTGTCGAGCGGGAAATCGACTTTAAATTAAGCTCCTTAACCACATTGAAGCTTGCACTGCGTAACCCGGACATCTCGACGGCAAGAAGAATTTCAGAGAATATTAATGACTCCGTTGGTGAAGACGCTGCAACTGCTATAGACCCAGGCACGGTTGAACTAGTGGTACCGCATATCTACGGCAATAATGTTATTGGCCTGCTCGCCGATATTGAGCAAATTGTAATTGAACCCGATCAAGTGGCAAAAGTTGTAATTGATGAAGCATCCGGCACGATAGTTATGGGTGAAGAGGTGAAAATTGATACGGTAGCTGTGGCACAAGGAAATTTGATGGTTTCAATTTCAAATGAAGGTCGTGGCGGCGAGTCTAACTTTTCATCAGATAGCACAGCAAACAGAGATGGCTCAGGCCCTGTTAACCGTAATAATAACCCTGGTAATGGCCTCGCAATCTTACCTCAAGGAGCAAATTTACGTGACTTAGTGTCAGGACTAAACGCCCTTGGCGTGGGAACACGAGATCTGATTACCATACTTCAGACGATAAAAGTTGCAGGCGCGCTGCATGCTGATATTCAAATAAGGTAGATAAAATGAGAGTTGCTGGAATATTTTTGATAATAAGCTTTATAGTAGGTGGAGCCTTCGCCTCACCGCTTAAGCCTATTAGAAATGTTTATACCGACTCTTTGGGTGTAACAGCGTTATCAGCAATGCCGTCGGATAAAAAAATACAACGGCATTTTGACAAAAATTTTGCCAAAGAAAAAAAGACATCCAAATTACACAAACAAGCAAAAGAACTGGAGGCGGTTTTATTATCTAAGATGATTGAGCCGATGTTTCCAGATGGTGAAGATTCGGACATATACGGAGGCGGTCACGGCTCAGATATTTTCCGCTCGATGATGATTGATGAATATGGAAGAACAATGGTCGAAGCCGGTGGAATAGGCATTGCCGGCAGTATTGAAAAAGATTTTTTAAGAAAACAACAATTAAGGAGTAAATAAATGGATCAGGAAAAAACCGATTACTCATTTAATCGAGATGATGCGTTGAACATGATTGCAACAACAAAAAGATTATCAGAAATAATACAGGAGGAAGTCGATCTTCTAAAAAAAATGAAGGTTTCTCAGCTACATACATTACATGATGAAAAATTAAGCTTAACTAGCACATTGGAAGAATATAAGGAAGTTTTTGTTAATAATCCGAATGCTATAAATTCTATACCTGGTGAAATGAAAAGAAAAATACGCGATCAAGCGCTAAAATTTGAGTCTATCATTGAAGAAGATGGAAAGCAATTATCACGAGTAATGAAGATTCAGGAAATCGTTTGGGGCGTAATTCAAGAAAAGAGCGCAAAGCAAATGAGTTCAAATAGAGGTTACGACAAAAATGGCAATTTGACTTACAAAAGAAACAATATCGCGAATACTCCACCGATCAAAATTATTGAAAATATTTAATTGGTAGCAAACTAATGTCCTTAACCACGGCACTAAATACATCGATGAGAGGGTTAAACGTAGCTCAGGAAGCCATTGCGATTGCGGCCAACAATACTGCCAACAAGAATACACCGGGTTATATAGCTCAAAAAGCCGTTCAAGCGTCGATAGTAACAGGCGGTGAAGGCCAAGGCGCAGAGATAGTAGGAATAAGTGCCTCAGTAAGCGCCTCTCTTTTGGAGTCGATGAGGGATAAAATGTCGGATCTTGGAAAAGCGAATATACTTGATGACTATTTTAATAATTTGCAAAGCCTTTATGGCCAACCCGGCTCAGGAAACAGCCTGACCGATGAGATTGACCAATTTTTCTCGGCATTTCAAAATTTAAGTGCAAGTCCTGATACGGCATCTTTAAAGTTGGCTGCGGTGACGGCCGCCAAGAACATAGCTTCAAAAATCTCCAATATATCAACGGAATTGCATAATTTAAGAGTTGATGCGGATAGGAATATAGCATCTACGGTTAGTAGTATAAATAATTTTATCAATAACATTAACAGCCTAAATCTTGAAATTGTTGATTTCGAACCTTCTTCATCAGGCTATGTAAATATACAAGGACAACAGTCGCAAAATCTTTTAAAATTAGCAGAATTAATAGATGTTTCTTCCCTGACTGACACTGATGGCAAAATGTCAATATTAACAAAAGGAGGGACGTCACTTCTTGATAGTACCGGGCAATTTCAGCTTAATCACAGCGCTGCCCCTTCTATACAAAGCTTTGTTAATGACAACACACTAAGTGCAATTACAATCACAAAAGTAGGCTCCTCTTCTGTTAACACGACAACAGATTTGGTAACTTCCGGAAAAAGTTCTGCCACCACCACAACTTTACTTAGCGGGCAGCTAAAAGGCCTTGTTGAACTGCGTGACACTGATATAACAAAAATGCTGGATCAGCTGGATCAACTGGCAGCGCAACTGGAAAACGCAGTGAACGCTATACATAACGATGGCTCAAGTTTTCCTCCGCCAAGCTCTTTGACGGGAACTACTTTAGTGGCGGATACTGACTCAATTGGATTTAGCGGCAGTGTTATGATAGCCGTTGTTGATTCGGACGGAACACCGGTCTTAAGCCCATATGGTGATGAAACTAATTACAGACCTTTGACGCTGGACTTGTCCTCGCTTGATAGTGGTAATGGCGCCGGTGAACCTACAATGCAAACAATTGTAGACGAAATTAACGATTATTTCGGTCCGGCACAAAATCGGGCAGTTGTAGGTAATTTGCGCGATGTGGTATTAACATCCGAGACGAATGCTATAACAGACGCCGGAACTGGTACTTTTCAGCTTGAGTTTGATAATATTTCAGCGGAGGGTTCAACTGTAGTCCTGCAGGCTATAACACTGATTGACCCTATAGATAGCAGCACAAATGTCGTGGCTTTGCCCGCAACGACGAGTTACACAGTAGCCGCCGGCGATAGAAAAAAAAGCGGCATGGATTTTACGGTAGATTTCAGCGTAGATAATAATCGAGCCAGCTACACAGTGCGTGTGCGTGTGCAAGTAACCGACGCTAGCGGCAATGTTTCTAGCGCAGATATTGATTATACGGTTTCTGATAGTGTCACTGGTATTATAAATGACCGATACAGAGCCGCAGCGGTGGCTAATGTTAGCGGAACCAGCAGTTTTATGGCGGCTCCGACATCAAACAGATTTGCGACGGCAAGAATTCTTGATGCAAACGGGAATCCGACTGCTGCTGGAGAAAAAGGCTTTCTGAATATAACGACTGCTAGCGGAAAAAATTATGGAATAGCTATAAATGAACTGGATAGCAAAGAAACTGGCTTATCAACGACTGCGTCCGCGGATGTGACCAGTCGTGGTTTCTCGCATTATTTTGGCCTTAACAACCTGTTTACAGATAATTATGGCACTTCGGGAAGCGCGTATAATATGGCCGTAAGGTCTGATATACAAAATAATCCAGGCTTGTTAGCCACCGGAGAACTTGCGCTTTCCAAACAACCAACGGACACAACGAAAGCAGCTTATACCTACGAATTATCCAGTGGAAATACCGCTATTTTAGTGAATATGGTGGATTTAGATGCGACAAGTATTTCCTTCGCGTCATCGGGAACGCTTCCTACAATAAGCACTACTTTATCGGGTTATAGCGGGGATGTAATAAGTTTTGCTGCAACCATGGCTTTCGCAATGTCTGGCGACCAACGCACTGCAGAGCTTTCTTTTGAAGGGTGGTTGAAGACTTTCCAGGAAGTTGCTGGAGTAAATACGGATGAAGAGCTGGCTAATGTCCTTGAATTTGAAAGCAACTATAGGGCCGCAGCGCAAATGATAAGTACAATTAGCGATCTGTTTCAAACACTTTTAGATACGTTTAGGTAATTAAAAAATAGGTAAAGAAAAATGGCTGTTGAAATACAATCTCCTACGCGAACGCAAACGATTATAAATTATGCGAGCAGAAGCTCTGATGATTTGTCAGACGTGTCTATTCAAATAGCAACTGGTAATAAATATCAGGATTTTAAAGGTTTTGCCAGCGCAGGAGCAACTGAGAGCTACCTTTCTTTGCGCTCCGAGATAGATGACAGAGATACGTATATAGGAACTAATGTAATTGTTTCGGCTCGAGTGAGAACCATGGAATCCTCAGTTGAGCAGCTGCAAGATATTGCTGCTGGTTTTATACAGGTTGTTGTGCAAAGAATCAACGGCGCAACGGGCACTGACGTTCCTCTGACTTCTGAAGCTTTATCGAACCTTGATCGCATTCAAGGTATATTAAATATAAGGTCCAATGGAATTTATTTATTTGCCGGAACTGCTACAAACACCGCTCCAGTCAGCAATATAACATCGAGTAATATTAACGGTCAGGGTGAATCCGTCTCATCTTATTATGATGCTAGCGATACAAAACCAACGGTAAAAGCGTCCTCTTCCCAAAATATAGAATATGGAATTTTAGCCAGCGATGAAGCGTTTCAGGAGCTTATCGGCGCCATACATTTGGCCATAAGCGGTGATGCAGCCGATGATTATACCATTTTGGGCAAGGCCATGACTATGATGAATAGCGCCGTTGATAAACTTGCAACAGTAAGAGCTACAGCAATAACAAGTCGGAATGCCATTGAGGACGAAACATTAACTCATAGGAGTGTTAAGCTTCTGATTTTTGAAAATTTAACCAATATAGCAGATACAGATATTGTCGAGGCCACAACAATAGCCAAAGAGCTGGAAGCTCAGATTACGGCCGACTATATGATCTATAACATACTGATAAAACTACAATTAAGCAGCTTTATACGCTAAAACCATTTTAACCTTAAGGAGTATATATTATGCAAACTACAACCGAAACAAGTCAAACTATTAAAAAAAGGGGGGGGGTCGACAATAATATTGAGCAAAAAGAAGCCCAATTGACAAAAATTAAAAGCCGTTTTGGCGAGATTGAGGTAAACTCGAAGCAAGCTATCTGTTTTACACATGGTTTGTTAGGGATTCCGGGGACTGTGAATTTTTGCCTAACTGATTTACCGGAAAGTGAATCTGATCAGTTTAGACTTCTACAATGCCTGGATGATCACGATTTATCGTTTATCGTTGTTCCTTCGCAATATGATAACCAACTTTTGAAAACTCATGATATAGACGAAGCTTGCAAGGTTTTGGACATTAAACAAGAAAATCTGCTTATATTATTTATAGTTTCTGTGCATGAGAAGGGAAAGGAAAGACGCCTGTCTGTTAACGCAAAAGCTCCGGTTCTGATTGATGTTGACCAGAAAACCGCTACTCAATATGTTTTACAGAACTCTACTTATCAAATCCAGCACATGATTTCATAGGTGTTTTGCATATATACCAAGGTATGGTTTATAAAAAACAGGTATAAAGCTTCGAAGGTATCGGAGCTTTATTGTTATTGCAAAAGGTTGTACTTATTATCCATTGAAATTACTCACTTTGTCGTTAATTACTTTGTTTTTAGATAAATTTTATTGTTTCTTATAAAATCCCTTGTTATAAAAGAGGGCTTATGTTATAAATTTTATGCGAGCTTTTGCTTGTATGGTGTATCAATGTGTGGTGTTTTGTAAATTCAACAGGCAAAGTGAATTTACAAAACATTATGTAACTACCACAGTCTAGACAGGGGCTTATTTATGAATATACTTGCGTTTTCCAAGAGATTTTTTGTTTTCACACTTTTTGTATTCACTGCTACTTATTTTAGCTTTGCGGCCAATGCTTCTGATAAATTTATTACGATTGGAACCGGCGGTGTAACCGGGGTTTATTATCCTACCGGTGGAGCCGTTTGTCGTCTTGTTAACAGGGGGCGTAAAGACCATGGAATTCGTTGCTCGGTTGAATCCACGGGAGGTTCGGTTTATAACCTAAATGCATTGCGTGAGGGTGGTATGGATTTGGCAGTTGCCCAGTCAGACTGGCAATATCATGCTTATCATGGCACCAGTTTTTTTGCTGATCAAGGGGCATTTAAAAGCCTGCGCTCACTGTTTTCACTTCACACCGAAGCCTTCACTTTGGTGGTCAGGTCTGATTCGGGCATAAACAAGCTTGATGATTTAGTTGGAAAACGCGTGAATATAGGCAATCCCGGCTCCGGAAATCTTGCCACCATGGAGGTTTTGATGGAGGCTAAAGGGTGGAATAAAAAAACCTTTAAAATCGCCTCTGAATTGAAAGGCTCCGAGCAACCACAAGCCCTTTGTGACAATAAAATAGATGCGATGATTTATAATGCTGGTCACCCTAATGGCGCGGTTCAGGAGGTTGCCACCTCTTGCGAAGTTAAAATAATTCCAGTTGTTGGTCCGGAAGTAGATCGACTCGTGGATAGCAGCCCTTATTATGCATATACGCGAGTTCCAGGTGGTATGTATGCAGGAAATCCGGATGATATAAAAACTTTTGGAGTTAAAGCTACGTTTATCACTACCAGCAGGGTTGACGAGGAAGTCATATACCAAATAGTTAAGGCTGTTTTTGATAATTTTGATAATTTCAAGACTTTGCACCCTGTTTTTATAAATTTGGATCCAAAAAAGCTAATTACAGAAGGCAATGCCGCTCCTTTACATAGGGGCGCCAAACGTTATTTCAAAGAAAAAGGACTACTTTAATCCTCAACATTTCCAGCAATATATAGTGGATATTATTTGGCTTTACGCCCTTCCCTTCTAAAATTTATTGAAAATGAGGCAAAGATAACAAATGAGGGGTATGTCAGAAATATTTGAGAGTGGGTATGACCGATAATGCCAGAATGTCAAATTCCGACCTCCAAAACCTTGTTATTGAAACCGATAGCGGTGCCAGAAGACCTACTGGATTTTCTTTATTAACACTGCTTTTTGTAGCCTTATTCTGGGCTGTTTTTCAGTTATGGATAGCCTCTCCATTGCCATATACAGATTTTGCCAGTAACGTTTTAGGCATACCTGTGCTAAATAGCACCTATTCCAGGTTTATACATTTGTCATTTGCAATGTTTCTGGCATTTTTAGCCTATCCCGCTTTTAAGGGTAGTCCGCGGCGATATATCCCGAAAATAGACTGGGGATTCGCACTTATCTCTATAATTGCTATCATGTATTTATATTTTTTTCGTAATGAACTGGCTAGAAGGGCGGGCCTCACAACGGAGTTAGACATTATCTTATCTACCGTCGGAATAATACTTTTGTTGGAATCGGCTCGCCGAGCTTTAGGGCCGCCTTTGGTCATTATTGCTTCAGTATTCTTATTCTATACATTTGCCGGACACATGTCTTTTATACCGGACGTTATAGCCCATAAAGGTCAAAGCATAAGTAAAGTTGCATCACACCAATGGCTTTCAACTGAGGGGGTTTTTGGTGTGGCTATTGGGGTTTCCACTGATTTTGTGTTCCTTTTCGTGCTATTCGGCGCTTTGTTGGAAAAGGCCGGTGCGGGTAATTATTTTATAAAACTGGCATTTTCATTGCTCGGGCATATGCGCGGAGGCCCCGCAAAAGCAGCGGTTTTAGCCTCAGCTATGACGGGTGTTATATCCGGATCTTCGATTGCAAACGTGGTAACAACAGGAACGTTTACGGTTCCATTAATGAGAAAAGTCGGGTTTTCAAGGGAAAAGGCTGGCGCAATCGAGGTTGCATCTTCGGTTAATGGCCAGATTATGCCGCCAGTTATGGGCGCTGCCGCATTTTTAATGGTTGAATATGTTGGAATCAGCTATTTTGAGGTTGTAAAAGCGGCCTTTGTACCGGCGATTATTTCATATATAGCCCTGCTTTATATCGTCCACCTTGAGGCAGTAAAATCAAATATCAAGCCATTGAAAAAAAGTGTTACAAGAACTCTACTGCAAAGCATGATGGTATTTGGCATAACCGTCTGTAGTATAGTAATATTATCTGGAGTTACTTATTTTGCTATTAGTTGGGTCAGGGATGCTTTTGGCAATAATTCTTCTTATATAATTTGTGTGCTGGTTTTTTCATTATATATTTTTCTGCTTTGGTACGCATCCAAGTTCCCCGCGTTGACAGTTGATGGCCCTAACGCATCTTTAAAACTGCCTAAAACCGGGGAAACCGTCAGGACCGGCCTACATTTTATATTACCGATCGTGGTGCTTGTGTGGTGCTTGATGGTTGAGCGCCTGTCTCCCGGTTTGTCAGCTTTTTGGGCGACTATTTTTATGATTATAATTTTACTTACGCAGCGACCCATAAGGTCCTTTTTCAGGAAAACAAAAGACCTTAAGGAAGAATTAAAGTTAGGGTTAATTGATCTTTTGGACGGGTTAATTACCGGCTCCAGAAATATGATCGGTATCGCTATAGCAACCGCTGCGGCGGGAATTATTGTCGGGTCAGTTTCTTTAACTGGAGTTGGGCAGGTGATGACCGAGCTTGTCGAAGTTATTTCTGGCGGCTCGTTTTTCTTAGTGCTTGTATTTACAGCATTTATTTGCCTGATTTTGGGAATGGGATTGCCGACAACGGCCAATTATATAGTTGTTGCGAGTTTAATGGCAACGGTTATTGCAGATTTAGGCCGGCAAAATGGGCTTTACATACCTTTGATAGCTGTTCATTTATTTGTATTTTATTTTGGGATTATGGCCGATGTCACACCGCCTGTCGGGCTAGCGTCGTTTGCCGCCGCGGCTGTTTCGGGGGGGGATCCGATTAAAACGGGAATGCAGGCATTTTCTTATAGCATAAGAACTGTAATCCTACCGTTTATATTCATTTACAATACGGAATTACTCTTGATTGGTGTCGAAAGCATCTGGTACGGCTTATTTATTTTTGTCAAAGCGACGATTGCAATATTGCTATTTGCAGCCGCAACTCAAGGATATTTCTTAATAAAAAATAAAAAATATGAGACATTATTGTTGTTATTTGTTGCTTTTAGTTTATTTAGAGCGGATTATTGGGTAGGGTTAATTACGCCCTCACACAGGGATGGGCAAATCTCAAAAATAGAACAAATTATTGCCGATGTTGAGGATGGAAAAGGCTTAAAAGTTCGGGTTTTAGGGG
>JAJRPW010000070.1 GCA_024280585.1 Alphaproteobacteria bacterium | reverse complement strand
GCTTGACCGCAGTATCCAAGAAAAACGAATCATTATTATTATAAGTATTTATTTAAAAACCTTGGATACTGCTATCGAGTAGCAGTATGACGAACTTATTTGTATATATTTTGTTGCAAAATCATCGACGTAATTTAGATGCGGTCGCCCTGGGGTTTATTCCATAAAATCTTTACAAGGAAGTATTTTTCCTTATATATAAATATTGCAATTATATTAATAATTTAATAATTTTCGGAGCGAAAACACATGCAAACAAAAATTTTTACCAATTTTTATGATGCCGTTAGACCATGTTATGGCGAGATGCCAAAAGGGCAAATAGCTGGAATTGTTTACCTAGAAAGAGATTTTTGGCAATCCATAGCAGGAGTTTCGCCTGGAGGAGGGGATGAGGTTAATGCTGTCGCCAAAGCCTATGATGCAGAAGGAACTTGTGTGCATATTGAGAGAAGTGGAGGGCATGTTGGTGGAAATGCAATCATCATGCAAGGAGGTAATCCGCTTGAGGAGCTGAAAAAAGCGACTGAATCATTACCTAATAAAACGCCGGTTAGTATTCTTATGCGCGGTGATGTCGGAACTGCAATGCAGACATTGTCGCCGGAAGCTATAGAACACGGCTATAAAACTATGGTGGAGGCGGCTGGCGATCACCCGCTTATGGTGCGTATGTTCACTGCCCAAAATAATCTTGGCAGCATGGAACATTCAATTAAAACTATTCATAAATTGCGGGCTGCAGGTAAGAAAATTGATCTTAGTATCGAGTGTTCATACAAAGAAAATATGGATATTGAGAAGGACATTGTGCCGTTCATGGTCGAAGCGGCGATGGTAAGTAGCGGCACTATCGGAGTTAAAGATTATTCAGGTGTGTTAAAGCCGGGAAGGGCTGTTGAGATTTACCAAAAAGTCAATGCAGCGTTGGATAAAAAAGCCGGCGAGCTTCTTGCGCAAGCAAATGAACTTGCTGCAAAAGGCAAGGAAGAAGAGGCCAAATTATATCGTGCGATGGTAGAAAGGCTGGGCACAACCCGTATTGAATTTCATTGTCATGCCACACAAAAAACCCTTAATCGCGATGAAGATGGCAATATCCTAGGCCAATCCACCTATGAAGCGGTTGTACGAGCATCTGCTTCTATAGGCCGCAAAGTTGTAGTGCATACTGTGCCGAATGTAGCAAATCCGTCTCATGGGCCGTTGGGTAAAGATCTGATGGATGCAATGGATGCGGCTAACGGCAATAAAATTGATAGGCAGGCCGCCTATCAAGCTGATGAAGCAATGAAAAAGGTGATTGAGCTTAATCAAGCGGTGATGATTCCAACAAATGGCAAAATCCCCGAGGGTAATGGTACCGCCGGCGGTGGTACATTGCAGAAGATTCAGTTTGCCAAGCAAATTACAGCTGCAATTAATGAAAGGCGCAAATCAACGGGCGAAAATCCTATGAGCGAGGAAGAAGGCCTGACTCTTTATTCGACAGAGCTTGTGAAATGGATGAATGAGACATTTGTCACATGGCAGGGTGTCACGCCAATGTTCTCGGTTGCGATGAGATTGGTTTATAAGCGTGAAATGGCCAAGATAGAAGGAAAGAATCCGGATAAAATTGATATCACTGAAATGGAAATGGAAGGAATCCGTTCCATAAATCCAAAAAGTGATATGAGCGAAGAAGGCCGGGAGTTTTTGCAATATGCCTATCGTTTAAATTTGAAGCGGAGTCCGAAGGGGAGTGATGCTCAACGTGAAGGCACTTGGCATGAAGGGCGGGTGCAGGCTGTAGATACTCTTGCGCCTGCAAAAGCAAGAGTGGAGTTGTTGCATAAAAATGGTCATCTTGCAAAATTTTTGGATGGTTGTAAGGGTAAGGTCGTTCAAAAACGTCTTGATCAGGCGATTACCATGATTGCATGGTGGGGCGAGGCAGGAGAGGCTGCTGCGCGCTTCCCGGATGAATATATTCTGCCAAAAGATGCGCCGAATAAGGAAGAATGGGATAAATCCATAGCTGCAACCAAGGCCAGAATAATGGCGCAAATGAATACGAAAGGTTCTGACGCGGCTCCGGACTTGCTTGATAAAACCTTTGATTTACGAGCAACTGGCCGGATAACATCAGGGAAATCTGATGCAATCATCGCCGCAGTCCGCGGAAAAGAGGAAAGTGAGCTAAAAGCGTGGGTGGCGAAATATGTGGCAGGAAAAGCCGAAGAAAAAATGGCCTATAAGGATTTGGTTGAGGGTATATGCAGCAAGCAAACGGCTCTTATTAATGATCCGAACTCAAATGATGGACGGTCATTTTTGTTACCATCGCAAGAGCGCATAAAAATTGTTCTGGATACGTTAAATAATTTTATCATAAGTGGGAATAAGGAAAAATCCCGCGCAGAAATGTCCGAAATAAAAAGGGAGATGGATAGTAAATCAGTGCGGGCGCCTATGCCTGCCAGGATTGTAGCGCTTAGAGTGGAAGAGGGAGAGGTCGTTGCTGAAGGGCAGGTTATTGCTGTTATTGAAGCAATGAAAATGCAAATGAACGTAACCGCGAAAGCGGCAGGTCGTGTCGGAAAATTCGAGGTTGCACCGGGGGGTATGGTAGCAAATGAACAGTTATTTGTATCGATTGAACCAGAAAAATCTGAGGCAGTTGAGAGTGATGGGCAGTCGGTGCAATTTGACACTGAAAAGGTTCGTAAACAGACTAAAGCTTCTGAACAAGCTGCCACAGAATGGCAAGAAAGTCTGAATCTTTGTGAAATAGTTGTTAAAGATGCGCAGAACAAAGATGTAGTTGCACCAAATTTAACCCAAATTGAAAATCAGGGTTACAATTCGGGGACAGTCGTTCCTGAATTAAACCAGAAAATGCTGTCAAATCCTGCCCATCTGGTATTTAACAGGGGTACTTATGTTTCAGAGTTAAACCGGGCTATAGATGCTTGTGGCGGCGAGTTACATATATTACACACTAGAGGTGATAGAACGACTTTCCCTGTGCAAAATGCAGATTCTGACAAGCTAATCGAGATATGTTCTTATACTCCGGAATCGACTTTTCCAAAAATTATCGAATTTGCCAAAGCCCATCCTGAAGGGGCTATAGTACATCTTGGTTATGGATTTATATCGGAAAATCCCAAGGCATTAAAGGAACTTGCTGGAGTTATTGAGCAAGAAGGATTGAACTTAACAATTGCTGCGCCAAATCATGAGGTGGTGGCAAGTGTCGGCAGCAAGCTTGGGTTTCGTAAAAAACTTATAGGAACTGCGCTTGATACGCCGCATTTTGGCAACGCCACTTCGGTTGATATTGAGGATTTGGAGGATTATTTGAAGTCCTCTTCGCCAGCTCCTGGAGATCTCAGGAAGCATATTAAAAAAACTATAATTGAAAAAGAGTATAAAAAAGCAAAAAATATTGGCGATGTAATGATCAAAGCCAATGCTGGCGGCGGTGGCAAGGGTATCAGAACCTGGAAATTTAATCGCGAGCTTACAGAAGAGCAAAATCGTGAAGCATATACCGAAACGGTTTTGGCAGTAAGAAAAGAAGCCGCTGCAGAAAAAGCCTGGAATGATGATAGCTGTTTGACGGAGAAACGCCTGCGTGGTTTCTTGAAACATATCGAAGTTCAGCTTGCTTTTAATGGCGAAGGCGGTGCTATGATTTTGGGCTATCGCAATTGCACATTGCAAGCGCAAGGTCAAAAAGTTTATGAAACAAACCTTATAAAAGGCGATTTACCGCAAGAGATAATTGATTATATTGAGAAACATGTCCTGGAATTTGCCGATGGACTGGCTAAAGATGGTAATTATAAAGGGCTTGGAACTTTTGAACTGGGTGTAAATTGGGGTAAGGGTGATGTTCTTGGTGGCGCTGACGATATAGCTGCAAGAGTGACACCTTTCGAAATAAATACCCGCCCGCAAGTGGAGCATCCAGTTTCAGAACATGACGCTCTTGCAAAAACCGGCAAAGCTTATTCAATGCTTGCCTTTAATGCGGCACTTGCCGCCGATAAAACCGGAGCAACACCTCAGGAAATATTCCTAAATCTTCATCCCAAATGGAACGATGCGGATATAGAGAAATTACCGGAATTAGGCACCCAAAGGGTGGTTCATGCCAGAATTACCGCCAGAGATTTTAATGTAACTCCGGGCGAGGCCGGTTCAAAACCTGCGCCTGTCAATGATTCATACTGGGTTCCTGGTCATGCTAATTCTGTGGCGAAAGAGCATAAGGTAGATGTGATGGTAGGCGGGGGAGGCAAGGGCGGCACGCTTGATTCCCTCATCGCAGTTGTGGCTGGAAAAAGAGACGGAGTTGTTGCTGCAATTAAGAGCATATTCTCCTCGATAAAACGGTCAGCATCTTTAAAAAGAGACCATGGTGCGCATACTAGCTGTAACTTTATCAGCGCATTTGATCAGGTGATGTTCGAAAAAGACGGAACTTTCAATCCAGATATTACCATTGATACTGCAGGCAAAGTTTCTGAAGCGATTAACGCCGGCGAGGCCGATATACGAGGAGAAAAAGGGGGGATTGATTCTGATAAATTGCGGGATCTTGTGGCTAATTTGGCTGAGCGCATCAGGGAACAAGCGAAAACTACCGAGAAGCCAGCAGCACAAAAATTTAGAGATTTGGTACAAAGAAATACGGCAAGCGGTTACGTAATAGGTTAAATACGGATACCTTCAATAGATAAAATCATTTCAATTTGCGCTGATGCCGAGCCAAGATCTTTGTTTATGCCAAAATCTTTTAAGGCAAAGCTGGTGTTACCTTCAAATCCGGCGCGGTATCCACCCCACGGGTCTTTGCCTT
>JAJRPW010000069.1 GCA_024280585.1 Alphaproteobacteria bacterium | reverse complement strand
GCAAACTCTTCTAATGCAAATTTGTGTAATGCTGCTCGGCTTTCTGCGCCTTTATACCGCACCGCAATTTCGTCAAAGCCAGCACTTATTCGTTTTATATCAAACTCTTCGGTAGGCATTTTTTGTCCCTCATATTTATTTTGGGGTATTGTAACGTAAATAATACGACACGTCAAGGGGAAGATAATTTCACTTGCGTTATGTTAATAACTGATTGAAATTATAACTTATCCACTATATTAAGGTGTGTGGCTATTTTGTTATCAACATGTGAAGAACTGTTGAAAAACTAGTAGTGTTTTTTCTGGATAAGTCGGGTTTATTTTTATCAACCAACTTATCCACTAACTTATCAAGCAGGTTATGAGAATATTTCATTTACACTTAGTGTCTGATTCTACTGGAGAAACAGTTAGCTCTGTTTTTCGTGCTGTTATTACACAATTTGACGGGGTTGAAGTCGAGGAACATAACTGGTCTTTGGTGCGAACCAAGGGGCAGGTGGATAAAGTGCTGGAGGGTATCAGGAAAGATAAAGGATTCGTTATGTATACCATGGCGGATAAATCCTTGCGCAAATATTTAAAGCAAGGTTGTAATGATATGAACATTCCTTGTGTGTCGGTTCTTTCCAGAATTATTTCAGATTTGTCAGGCTTCTTTGGTACAAAAACAACATCACACCAGCCAGGCAAACAACATGAGCTGGATGAGGATTATTTCTCGCGAGTTGAGGCTATAAATTTTGCTTTAAGCCATGATGACGGACAATCGGTATGGGATTTGGAAGAGGCGGATATAGTTCTTATAGGAGCTTCGCGAACTTCAAAATCGCCGACTAGTATGTATCTGGCTTATCGGGGGTATCGAGCGGCTAATGTGCCTTATGTTAAAGATATTCCGCTGCCTTCGGTCATAGAAAATTTAAAAGCACCGTTGATAGTCGGGCTTACTATTAGTCCGGATGTTTTGGTGCAGATCAGGCGCAACAGGCTGCTTACTATAAATGAAAATAATGCGACGGATTATACGGATATTGAAGTTGTAAAAGAGGAGTTGGTGGAAGCGAGGCGGTTATATACCAAGAATAACTGGCCAACTATAGATGTATCCAGAAGATCGGTGGAGGAGACTACAGCGACTATTATTCAGTATTTTGAAAAACACAAGGAGAACTCTGCATAATGAAAAAAGCGGCAGTTATCGGATGTCCTGTTAAGCATTCATTATCACCAAAACTGCATGGTTTTTGGCTGGAAAAATATGGTGTGGATGGGGAGTATAATAAAGTAGAAGTTTTGCCGGAAGAGTTGGAAGGTTTTTTAAAGGGGCTGAAAGAGGCTGGTTATCAAGGAGTTAACATTACAGTTCCGCATAAAGAAAATGCTGTGCAATATATGGATGAATTATCGGATACAGCAAAACGTATCGGTGCGGTTAACACTGTTGTTGTAAAAGAAGACGGCGGTTTATTTGGGGATAATACAGATGCTTACGGGTTTATCGAGAATATAAAAGAAAATAGTGACGGGTTTGATTTTGCTGAGGGCAGGGCTGTTGTTTTGGGAGCAGGTGGTGCTTCAAGAGCTGTTGTGGTTGGGTTGTTGGATGAAGGCGTGCCGGAGATTTTATTACTAAACAGAACCAGAGAAAAGGATAAAAAAATAAAAGAGGAGATTGGTGGTAATATTATTGTCGGTGATTGGAAGGATCGAGAAAAATTGCTAGATGGCGCTAATTTACTGGTGAATACAACCGTGCTTGGAATGGATGGGCAAAAAGAGTTGGAGTTGAATTTAGAGATGTTGCCAAAAGATGCGCTTGTGACAGATATTGTATATAAGCCACTTAAAACAAAATTATTGCTGGGTGCGAAGGCGCGCGGCAATCAAATAGTTGATGGAATTGGTATGTTGTTATATCAAGCAGTTCCGGGTTTTGAATACTGGTTTGGAGTAAGGCCTGAGGTTGTGGATGAACAAAAGGGGGGTGTTTTATAAATTCATTTCTACGTTGTTGTTCGTCGGACTCGTCGCATTCACGTACTAAGTTGTACGCTAAAATGCTTCTCGCCTTGAACGCCTAGTAGTAATTGAATTTATAAAACACTATCTTATTGGTAATAATGATTATAGTAGGTCTTACAGGTTCTATAGCAACGGGGAAGAGTTTTGTAGCGAAATGCTTTGCCAAACTTGGCATCAGAGTTTTTGATGCGGATGCCTGTGTGCATGAGTTGCTAGGGGGTGGCGGTAATGCTGTTGGGGCCGTGGTGTTAAATTTTCCAGAGGCCTGTGTGGACGGGGTCGTTGATAGAAAAAAATTGGGGGAGATTGTTTTTGCCGATGAAGATGCCAGGACAAAGCTGGAGGATATTATTCATCCGCTTGTTGCTTCAAGGCGAGAGGAGTTTTTTAATAAAAATAAAGAACAGGATGTTGTTGTTCTGGAGATTCCGCTGCTTTTCGAAACAGGGATGGAAAAAAAATGTGACTGTGTTATTGTTACAGATGTTGATCCAAAAATTCAGAAAGAAAGAGCGTTGCAGCGCGAAGGTATGACTTTGCAGCGATTTGAAAAGATAAATTCCTTGCAAAGATCAAGGGCGGAAAAAATTAAAAGAGCGGAATTTGTAATTGATACCGGGCTTAGTGAGTTTTCGGTATTTAGAAGAGTGAAGGATATTATAGGGCAATTATGCGGGAAATAACTTTTGATACCGAAACTACGGGGCTTAGCCCTGATAATGGTGACAGGATCGTTGAGATTGGTTGTGTAGAGCTGATTAATAAAATCAGGACTGGTCAGCACTTTCATTGTTATGTGAACCCTGAGCGTGATGTGCCCAAGGGTGCGGAGAATGTGCATGGTCTTAGTACGGCATTTTTGTCGGATAAGCCTAAATTTAAGGATGTGGTACAGGAATTTATAGATTTTATTCAAGGTGATACGCTGGTTATTCATAATGCTGCATTTGATATGAAATTTATCAATTGGGAGCTGAAGAATATTAAAATCCCATCGCTGGATTTTTCCCGAACTGTTGATACGCTGCAAATAGCCAGGGACAAATTTCCCGGAGCCAAGGCTAATCTGGACGCGCTTTGCCGGCGTTTTGGCATTGATTTATCCAAGCGGGACAATCATGGAGCTTTGCTTGATGCTGAGCTTTTAGCTGATGTATATATTGAGCTGCTTGGTGGTAAGCAGGCTGTTATGCTGCTTGGCGGCGAGGAAAAAGAAGATATTGTTGCGAAGAAAAGGGCGTTATTTTCAAGCAGGAAGTACTTGGAGGCCAGGGCTTTTGAGCTATCAGAAGAGGAAGCTTTGTCGCATAAAGAGTTTCTGAAAGGGTTGCAGGGTGGAGGCTGTTGGTTTTAGCCTTTATGATATAAACATACATAAGCTGATGAAAATTAAATTGTCTCTTTATAATAAAGTAGATTTACTATATATATCAACAGATATATCGACAGGCTCTTAAACTCAATCATTGCGTAACTAAATATGACATACATTATCAAAGGCAACACAGGCGATTGGGAAGTTGTGATTGGACTGGAAGTTCATGCACAAATTAACACAAAGTCTAAATTATTTTCCGGATCATCAACCCAGTTTGGTTCGGAGCCGAACACTAACGTATCGCTGGTTGATGCCGCAATGCCAGGAATGCTGCCGGTAATTAACGAAGAATGCATAAGGCAAGCTGTTATGACTGGCCTTGGTATAAAGGCACAGATTAATTTGCGCTCTATATTTGACCG